>JAAZLV010000079.1 GCA_012799155.1 Bacteroidales bacterium
CATACTCCACGATCTTCACCCCATTGAGCCAGTGCTCCACATGGTTTCCCTCTACCACCACCATGGCAGTGTTGAAGAAACCGTTGCGGAAAGGCTTGTCGGCCGATGCAGGAATCAGGTCGTAGAGCGATCCAAGGGTACGATTGCCATCCTTACCCGCTTTTGCATCGGGATGACGTCTGTCATCCAGTATCTGGTATTCACAACCGATGGCCGATCCTTGACCCTTGTTCAGATTGGTATCCACAAAATATTTAATGCCGCTGTTGGCTCCCTCGGTGATCCGGAAATCGACCTTCAACATGAAATTCTTGTAGGGTTTTGTGGTCACGATGTCACCTCCGTTGGTGGACTCTCCCCCATCGCTCTTGTGTACCTTGAGGATGCCCTCCTCCATGGACCATCCCTTTTCAGGGAAGCCATCCAGTTTGGCACCCCGCCAGCCTTCGCTGCTTTTCCCATCCCAAAGGAGCTTCCACCCTTCGGCAGCCTCTTTTTCAGAGATGGTGTTGGCAATCTGGTTGATCTGTTTCACTTCGCTGTTTTCCGGCATTTTGTATTGCTCCAGCTCATCGGTAAGGATACGGATGTTGCGCCATGCCACCGTTTTCCCCTCCTGTTCGGCACTCCCTATGGAATGTACCTGCAGTGCGATAAAGCCTGAAGCGGTGGTGTTGTCGAGCAGGTCGGTGCAAGGAACGTCGTTTACCCAGGTACGAATGCTGTTACCAATAGCCTCGACACGCGCCTTGTTCCACTCACCGTTTTTGAATGCTTTTTGCCCTTCGGGGTTGTAATTCAACGGGTAGAGCCATCCGCGGCGCGCTTCGTCGTAAACACCACCGGTCCAGGCTCGTTCTGAGGGATCGATCTCGAACTGATAACCGTGTACCCTTCCCTCGTGAAATTCCGGCAGACTGTTGCTGCGAAACTGCACACCTGAGTTGAGGCCATCGTCCACTTTGAATTCAAATTCGAGGATAAAATCGTCATACACTTCATTGGTTGCAAGGAAGGTATTGGGGGTGTTCAGTTGGGAAATGCCCACGATGGCACCATCCTCCACCTTGTATTCGGCGGTACCGTTTAACTTTTCCCATCCTTCCAGGTTCTCTCCGTTAAACAGATCCTGCCATTGCGGCCCCTGCGCACAGGAGGTGAGCAACGCGACAATTGTCAATAGCAGTAAACTTCTCTTTTTCATGTTGCTTATCTTTTTGTTAAAAAAACTCTGTTACAATTTATATGATTCTACCTAATTAATTTCATATCCGGTAGAAATCTTCCCATCCTTTCCTGGGTGGTTCACCCGTCAAATAGGCATCGGCAAAGGCATCGTTGGTCACCCGCTTGGTTTCCCTGTCGAAGAGAATCTTTCGGTTGAGTCGCTGTGCGGCAACACCCATGCTGAATACCTGGCTAAGTGGAGCCGAGATTTCAAATGGTGAACGGGTTTTCTCCTTACCCTGACAGGCCAGCAGGAAGTTGGCAAAGTGGTTGGAAGGGCTTTGCAGCACTTCCGGTAGATGCTTCTCCATCTCTTTTGCCTTCTCATCGGGAATGATGCTGAGGGTGCTGCCATGTGATCCGCCTTTGAAGGTAAGTTCCTTGCTGTATATCTCCTTGCCGGGGTTCAGCTTCGTGGGTTGAATCGTTCCGCCTGCAACTGAAGGAATGTTGGGATCGATTTCTGAAACACCGTAGCCATCCGGTACAGCAGGGATGTTGTCCAAGCCGTCGTACCAGGTAATCACCAGCGGCGGCATATCACCTCGGGCGGGGAACTTGAACTCGATGGTACTCGACATCGGGAAGAAGAAGTCGTTGTGACCGCTTAGTCGCACGGGGTTGACCTCTTCGGGCAACCCCAGATCGAGAAACTCATGGGCTGTATCGATGATGTGTGCTCCCCAGTCGCCCAGGGCTCCCATGCCAAAATCGTACCAGCAACGCCACTGGCCGTAGTGGAAGTCCTTATTATAATCATGGTGATTGCGAGACATCAGCCAGAGATCCCAGTCGAGTGTTTCGGGGATTGCTTCGGCCGGGGGAAACTGTTTGATGTTGGGATCCCAGCCGTGCCAGCGACGCGGGTTGTTCATATGGGCGGTAATGGCAGTAACATCCTTGATGATTCCAGCCTCCTTCCATGCCTTGAACTGGAAGTAGTTGGCCTCGGAGTGTCCCTGGTTACCCATCTGGGTTACAACGTTGGGATACTTCCTTGTGGCCTTGAGCAGTAGCTCCGACTCATGAAAGGTGCGTGCCAGGGGCTTCTCCACATAGACATGCTTCCCTTCTGCCATCGACATCATCACGGCGGGAAAGTGGGCGAAGTCGGGAGTGGCGATGGCCACCGCCTCAATCTCGTTGCCCATCTTGTCGAACATTTCCCGGAAGTCCTTGAATCGTTTCGCATTGGGGAATTTGGCAAGGGCCTTTTGTGTATGTTCAGCCCCCAAATCCACATCACAGAGAGCCACCACGTTGGCCAGTCCCGTCTTGTCGAAATCATTGATGATTTCCCATCCCCGGTTTCCGATGCCGATATGGGCCAGGTTCACCTTCTTGTTGGCACCGTGCACCCGGTTGTAACTGGCTGCACTAACTCCCGTGTGAATTCCACCCAGCGCCAGTCCGGCGGAGGCGAGGGCTGCACTTCTCAGAAAATCTCTTCTTGTTGTCATGCAATATAAGATTTATAGTTATTCAATGTCATTATACTCAAACCTATCTTTGTATGCCCATAATCCAAGTGCCGGGCTGGAGATATAATAGATCTCCTCTCCGTCGGGAAGGATATTGAACCCTTCGTTGAGCCGGGCAGGATCGTAGCGTTGCATCACGCGATCGATGTCATCCCACTGAAAACCTACACTTTCAATCTCGTCGCGGGTGAGGTTATCAACTTCTTTCCCGGGACAGTAGGTCACTGAAAAACGACCTTCTGAAGAACCGTGTATAAGGTGGGCAGCTGCTCCCAGGTTATCCCGCAACTCTGCATTCTCCTCCACCGCCTTCAGGGTGTGGGGGGTGCCGAAATAGCCATATTTGCGGATCAATCGATCGATGGTCTTGTCCTCACCGAATTCCTTGAGTGCAGGAGCCAGGACAATCAGTTCGCCTCCGTCGGCAATAGCCATGCGGGTACGGTAAATCGACTTGTTTCCCAGCCAGGTGCTCTTGAACTCGGTGGGATCGAGCCAGACCACCACTTTATGAAGCGGTTTCTCAACCATTACGAAGTTCACCTCCAAAGAGAGCCTGGCAGCCCGGTCGAACACATCAAAGTCGTCACCCACAAAGAGTCCGTAGGTCTGCTGTTCACCATTGCCATTCACACCTACCACCGTCAACACATAGACGATGGGCAGATGGGTGGCAAAGTTGTCGGTGGCGTAGTTGAAGACACGCCGTACCGGTGTATCGGCACGACCCATCATCCGTTCCATGCCATAAACAGCACCAATGTAGTGACTCTTGTTGATTCCCTCACTACCACCTGTTCCCACAAAGATGTTCTTGTTGTAGTTGGCCATCCCCACCACCTCGTGGGGTACAACCTGGCCGATGGAAAGGATCAGATCGAAGTCGCCCTCCACCAGCAAACGGTTTACCTGGGCAGGCCATGAGAAATTGACCTTCCCTTCCGAAACCTCATGGATGTAGCTTTCAGGTACCTCCCCCAGGGTAACCACGTCGTTGCGCCAGTCATGCTCCCTGAAGAGCGTTTTGGGTGTCCGACCGAACATATGGTTGATCTGCGGCTCCGTCATGGGGGTATGGGTGCCCAGTGCCGGCAGGATATCGGTCAGCTTCTCCCCGTAATATTCCCAGGCCATCTCTGTCAGCTCACCTGCCCTACTGGGAAGACGGGTATAATCGGGCGGAACGGCAAGTACCTTCTGCCGTTCGCCCAATTTACCAAATGCTTCATTGAGACCTTTCTTCAGATCATCGCGCGAGAGAGCAATATCGGAAGAACCTTTCTCGTAATAAATCATTCTATTTCCAATTTGGGATGTGAGATGTGGGTTTTGAGATATCAGATCGAATCTACAAAACCTCACATCAGCTCATCAGTGAATCTTCACATCATCATTACACATCATAGGTGGTGGAGGCAGTATCACCTCCATGACCTGTCCAGTTGGTATGGAAGAATTCACCTCTGTTTCTATCCACACGCTCATACTGGTGGGCACCGAAATAGTCACGTTGTGCCTGTAGCAGGTTTGCCGGCAGTCGTTCGCTACGGAAGCCATCGAAATAACTGAGTGCGGAAGTGAGTGCCGGCACCGGTATGCCGTTCATCAGTGCGGTAGCACACACCCTGCGCCAGCTCTCCTGGGCATCTTCCACCGCCTCTTTGAAGAAAGGATCGAGCAACAGGTTCTCCAGCGAAGGGTTGTTGTCGAAGGCTTTCTTGATATCTCCCAGGAAGCGGGAACGAATGATGCATCCGCCACGCCACATCAGGGCAATACCACCATAATTGAGGTTCCAGTCATGCTCTTTGGCCGCTTCCATCATCAGGTCGTACCCCTGGGCATAGGAGATGATCTTGGCACCGTAGATTGCTTTTTCCAGGTCGTTGATAAACTGCTGCTTATCACCCTCGAATGAGGCTTTCTTGCCGCCAATCACTTTCGATGCTTTCACCCTTAAATCCTTTTGAGCCGAGAGGCAGCGAGAGAAGACAGACTCACCGATCAGTGTGAGGGGTATGCCCAGGTCGAGTGCCGAGACAGCGGTCCACTTACCGGTTCCTTTTTGTCCCGCGGTATCGAGGATTTTTTCCACCAACGGGGATCCATCTTCATCACGATATGCCATGATATCGGTGGTGATTTCGATCAGATAGGAATCGAGGACGCCCTGGTTCCACTTCTTGAACACTTCATGCTGTTCGAATGCATCCATTCCCAATAAATCTTTCATCAGGTGATACGCTTCGTTAATGATCTGCATGTCACCATATTCAATGCCATTGTGCACCATCTTCACAAAGTGACCGGCACCGTTCTCTCCTACCCAGTCGCAACAGGGTACGCCACCGTCGACCTTGGCCGAGACTGCCTGGAAGATCTCCTTCACATGGGGCCATGCTGCGGGGGAACCACCCGGCATCATGGAGGGTCCTTTCAGGGCTCCTTCTTCACCGCCCGAAACGCCGGTACCCACATAAAGCAAGCCTTTGCTTTCCACATATTTCGTGCGACGGATGGTGTCGGGGAAGTGGCTGTTACCACCGTCGATGATGATGTCTCCCGGCTCCAGCAATGGAAGCAACAGCTCGATGAAGTCATCCACCGGCTTACCGGCTTTCACCAGCATCATCACCTTGCGGGGACGTTCTATGGATGCCACAAACTCCTCCAGTGAGCGGGCACCGATGAAATTCTTCCCTTTCCCTCTTCCGTCAAGGAATTGATCCACCTTTGCTACCGTTCTGTTGTAGACGGCTACTGTGTATCCTT
Source organism: Bacteroidales bacterium (assembly GCA_012799155.1). Classification (GTDB taxonomy): domain Bacteria; phylum Bacteroidota; class Bacteroidia; order Bacteroidales; family Dysgonomonadaceae; genus Proteiniphilum. Next base: position 5,481 of record JAAZLV010000079.1, read on the forward strand.
TACTCTCCATATTCAAGACCAGATTCTCTCCCATGACGGCGAGTCCGATCAAACCAATATCTGCTTTTTCTTTCATTTATATCAATTGTTTATTTGAAACTTATCTCTTCACACGGGCATTTCCCTTCCAGATGCTCCAGATCACCTCCTCATCGGCGGGCTGGGCATAATCGGTAAGGAAGGTTGTAGCCAGCGCACCGCTAGCCCAGGCAAACTGGATCCATCTGGCAGGCTCCATCTGCCGGAGGATGCTGTAGAGCAAGCCCCCTACAAAACCATCACCGCCACCTATACGGTCCATGACGTTGATCTTGCGCAGGGGTGCTTCATGCCAGTTGCCGTTCTCATAAACAATGGCGCCCCAGAGATGTTCGTTGGCACTGATCACCTCCCGCAAGGTGTTGGCAAAGACCGAGACATTGGGGAAAGACCTACCAGCGTTGAGTATCATCCCCTTGAATGCATCAAAGGTATCACCAATATTTTCACCTCCCGCCTTGGGGCCTTCTATTCCGAGACAGAGCTGGAAATCCTCCTCATTGCCGATCAGTATATCGGAGAGGGAAGCGATCTCGGTGAAGGCCTCTTTCAACTCTTTTTCTCTTCCTTTCCAGAAGGTTGCCCTGTAGTTGAGATCGAACGAGATCAATGTGCCATGTTTCTTGGCAAAGCGGGCAATCTCCAGGCAGAAATGACTCGTATCAGGCGACAGGGCTGCGATCAGACCTGAGAGATGCACAATCTGCACGCCCTCATTTCCGAAGATGCGTTCCAGATCGAAATCTTTCACATTGAGGGTTCTGCCTACCTCACCGGCACGGTCGTTCTGCACGCGGGGACCGCGCAGTCCGAAGCCGCTGTCGGCAATATTAAACTGGTGGCGGTAGCCCCAGGGATCCCCCTGCGGCACCTCGGGACCCTCAACGTCCATGTGCCGTGCCCGCAGATCGGATTTGATGAACGCAGCGATGGGGCTCTCTTTCACAAAGGTAGTGAGTACCTTCACCGGCAGCCCCAAATAGGAAGAGATGCTTGCTACGTTGGTCTCGGCACTGGTAGCCTGCATCTGAAACATATTCGAACTTTGTACCGGTTGTGCGTTCACCGGAGTGATGCGTACTCCCATGCTGGTAGGCACCAGCAATGCATATTTGCAATTTTGTTTTAATTTGAGCGACATGTTTGATTGATTTGTTGATTCGATAATTTGTTGATTCAATGTTTAGCTGACTGCTGACCGCTTAATCAAATACTAAACGAATCGAAACCACCATCGACGATTGCAACCGTACCGGTGACAAAACGGGATGCATCACTGACCAGGTAATGGAGCGTTCCGAGCAAATCCTCCGGATCACCGAAGCGGCGGAACGGTGTGTGGGCAATGATCGTGTTGCCTCTGTCGGAGAAGGAACCGTCAGGGTTGGTAAGCAGTGCCCTATTTTGTTCAGTGATGAAGAATCCCGGACAGAGTGCATTCACACGGAAACTCTCCCCGAACTTTGTAGCCAGCTCACCGGCCAAGTACTTGGTGAAGTTGGTCACGGCTGCCTTGGCAGCTCCATAACCGGCTACACGTGTCAATGGTCGCAAAGCAGAAGCCGAGGAGACATTGATGATGTTACCCTTTTTCTGTTCAACCATATACTCAGCAAATACCACGGAAGGAATCACGGTCCCCATCAGGTTCAGATCGACAACCTTACGGAAGTCATCCATCTTTAGGTCGAAGATGTTGTTGTTGGGCCCAATGGTGGCACCGGGCATGTTGCCCCCCGCACCGTTGATCAGTACATCGATCTTTCCATATGCCGCCACTATATCACGTGCATTCTGTTGCAGCACCGCCTCGTCAGAGACATCGGTCTGCAGGAACATCGCCTGACCACCGGCAGCTTTCACTTTTGCTGTCAGTTGATCACCTTTCTCCTTGTTTCTGGCCAGCACGGCTACCTTGGCGCCATGTGCCGCCAGGTACTCCACCATGGAGGTACCAAGTACGCCGGTACCTCCAGTGATGACGATTACCTTATCCTTTATGTTAAATAATTCGTACATAGTATTTTTAGTTTGGACAAATTTATACGATCAATTCATCGTGTGAAAGTGATTTTACGTAAATCTCATTTCAAATAACGCTAAATTGAATCACGATCAATCTTAAATGGTGAACAATCTTCTCAGATGGCGCTCGTAAATGTTCTCTTCCACGCATGAACCGACCACATCAGCATATTTCTCCAACATGGATGTATAGGTAGTTCCCATCTCGGCAGCCACCTTGTAAGCCACATGGATCAACTGCCGGAAGTTGGCATTGTAGTCAGGATGTCCCGGGATATGACGCAATGTGTTGGCATACTTCTCACTACTCCATCCGTTCACCTCTTCTACCGAGGGCAGCTTGGATCCATCGATGTCAATCACATCTGCATAGGGACCACAGAGCTCCTCCTGTCGGTTGTAAGAGCTTTCATAGATCTTCTTTGCCAGCTCAAGGCCTTCGCCACCGGCGACAGCCAGTCCGATCACCTCTTCCAGCCAGGTAGTACCGGCCGTTTTCAGGTGCAATCCTTTGTCGTAGCGAAGAATGATATCTGCCATGATGGGGTAGATGGAAAACTTGTCGCTGCCGGAGTGAACGCTGAGTTTCAATTCCTGTGGCAATCCAAATTCGCGAACGGCATAGTCGATCACCAGCACATCCTCTTCGAACTCTTTCTCAAACTGTTCCAGGTCACCCACATAGTCAACACCCTTGTTGAAGCGACCGGTGAACTTTGGGGCGATTGTCTGTGCAGGAACGCCCTTGTCTGCCAGCATCTTGAGGATAAAGAGCAGCTCTACCGGAGTCTGTGGTGATTCCACTTCATCCATAGAGACCTCCGTGATGAAGTTCCCTTCTCCCTTCTCTTTTTTCAGAAAAGCGTAAATTTCCGAAGCATGCTGAGTGGCAGCCAGAAACTTGGATGCAATGGTTTCCAGGAGCTCTTTTGTCACCTGCAAGGGAGCTTCCATGCCGGGAATCTGCAATTCGCCCATATACTTCTCACAAGAAGCAACAAATGCATCCACCTCATCCTTGCTGCTTTCCTTACCAATAAAGGAGGCCACATCGAGGGTGAAGAAGTCTGATACCTCCACATATTTGGCCACGGTGCTGAGGTTGATATGATCGGCATCCACGAAATAGAGGCCCTTGAAGTCAAGCGCTTTCACCGCTGCATCGGCCTCTTTACGGGTGTCTGCGGGAACGGTACCCACGTAGATATGTTCACGGTTGGATTTGTTCCAAACAGGGCTAATATCCAGTCCCTTTTCATTTGCCTTCATGATGGCTTTCAACTGTGCCTTGCCCTGATAGGTGAAACGGTCACCCACACCAATACTGTATTTACCTAATTTCATCTTATACAAATATTAAAAGTTAAAAAATTTGTTCGCATTTTGATAGGAGATGTTCTCCACCATCTCACCGAGAAAGGCCATTTCAGAGGCAGGGAGCAATCCTTTTTCCAGATCGTCGCCAATCAGGTTGCAAAGGATCCGGCGGAAATATTCGTGGCGCGGGTAGGAGAGGAAACTGCGCGAGTCGGTGAGCATCCCCACAAAACGACTCAACAGCCCCAGGTTAGAGAGTGAGTTCATCTGAGCCTCCATTCCTGTCTTCTGATCGAGGAACCACCAACCGGAACCGAACTGTATCTTGCCGGCTACGGAACCATCCTGGAAATTACCGATCATGGTGGCAATCATATCGTTGTCACGCGGGTTGAGATTGTAAATGATGGTCTTTGCCAGCTTGTTGTCCGTGTCAAGCTTGTCGAAGAATCGGCTCATAGCCTTTGCCACGGTGAAGTCACCAATTGAGTCGAAGCCGGTATCGGGGCCCAGCTTGTTAAAGAGACGTGTGTTGTTGTTGCGGATGGCGCCATAGTGGAACTGCTGGGTCCACCCTTTCTCCCAGTCCATAAGGGCTCCTTCGTGCAGCATGGCCGATTTAAATTTTCTGATCTCCGCTCCTGTCAGCTCGTTCCCGCCATACACCTTGTCAAAGATAGTTTCGATCTCTTTTTCTGTATACTCTTCGGCATAAAACTCTTCAATCCCGTGATCAGAAAGCTTGCAGCCCACCGAAGCGAAGAAGTCGTGTCGGATGCGCAGTGCTTCAATCAGATCACCGAATTTGCTGATGGTGACACTGGACACTTCTGATAGTTTCTCAAGATAGGCCCGGTATTCTTTCGCGTTTTCCACCGCCATTGCTTTGTCGGGACGCCAGGTGGGCAGAACTTTGATACCAAAACCCTCCTCTTTGAGCGAGAGATGATGCTCAAGCGAGTCTACAGGATCATCGGTGGTACATACCACCTTCACGTTGAACATCTTCATCAGACCCCTGGCTGAATATTCCGGTGTCCGCAATTTTTCAGTACATTGATCATAAATCTCCCTGGCGGTAGTGGGGGTCAATAATTTCTCCACACCGAATGCCGACTTCAGCTCGAGGTGTGTCCAGTGATACAATGGGTTTCGCATGGTGTAAGGTACCGTTTCGGCCCATTTCTCAAATTTCTCCCAATCGCTCGTATCCTTACCGGTGCAGTATTTTTCATCCACACCGTTGGTGCGCATCGCCCGCCATTTGTAATGATCACCTTCGAGCCATATTTGCCCGAGGTTGTCGAACCGGTGATTATCTGCGATATAGGCAGGGTTCAAATGACAATGGTAATCAATGATGGGCTGTTTTGCCGCATGCTCGTGATAGAGCTGACGTGCAGCATCACTTTGCAATAAAAAATCTTCGTGAATAAATGGTTTCATATCGTCTGCTTAATGTGAATTATATCTCTGTATCCGAAACGGGGAGTATTTGAACGAACCTCTGCGACAGGAAGGAATATCCGAATCTCAAAGATACCACTTTTTAATTTAACTTTTTCACTCCAAATCATATTCTTTAGTTGCCGGTATCGGACTAATATTCATTCTTCTGTATGCTGTTGGCGTCATCTGGTACTTATTCTTGAAACATCTGGAGAAGTACTTGGCATCATTCATTCCCACCATGTAAGAGATCTCCTTGATGGTGTAATCTTCCTGTAACAGTAACACGGCAGCATGCTGCATCAACACATCGCGTACATACTCCACCGGCGCCAAGCCGGTGAGTCCTTTCACCTTCTTGAAAAAAACAGATCGGCTCATCCCCATCTCCACCGCCAGGTCTTCAATCACATAATCGTTGTTACCCAGGTGCGCTTCAATGAACCTGTTGATTGACTGGATAAATACCAGATCCTTATCGTTGGCAACTGTTTCATTGTTGCTGGCCTCCTCCGACAACATACCGGGTGAGTGGTAGACCCTGTTGCGATAAAAATTCTGCAATTCATTTCTCCTTTGCAACAGGCTTTTCACTCTCGCCTTGAAGAATGAGACGCTGAAAGGTTTGGAAATGTACTCATCGGCCCCTTGTTCAAATCCCTCCAGCTTACTCTCAAGCGTTGTTTTGGCCGTGAGCAACAGAAAAAGAATGTGACTGGTCTGCACATTCTTTCGGACATTCTCAAGCAGCTCCATGCCATCTGCTTCAGGCATCATGATATCACTCACAATGAAATCGGGTATCAACTCCTGTGCTTTCTCAAATCCCTCCACGCCGTTTGATGCTTCATGCACTTCATAGTCTTCCTCCAGGATGGAGCGAATGAACTGACGCAGATCCTCATCATCTTCCACAACCAATACCAGGGGATGTTCGTTCATATGGGTGAACGATTCACACGGAGCAACCGAACCATTTTGTACCTCCTCATTTTCTGACACTCTCCCGCTGACGGTAGTTTCATCGATGGTGACCTCGGGGCCAAGATGTGCAATCCCCTTCTTGAAGAAGAGGGTGAAGCAGCTGCCCTGGTTCACCTCGCTCTCCACTGCTATGCGTGCCATATGCTTGTCGGCCAATTCTTTTACAATGGAGAGGCCTATGCCGGTACTGGGCTTGCTCTTGTCTTCGTTGAACGACTCAAAACGCCTGAACAACCGTGCCTGTTTCTCCTTCGAGATTCCGGAGCCGGTATCCCTGATCTCAACAGCAAACTCATTGTTTAGGTTGTAGAGGGTTACAGTTATTGATTTTCCAGACGGAGTATACTTGAACGCATTCGAAAGCAGGTTCAGAATGATCTTCTCCAATGCTTCACCATCGGCCCAGATAATTGCATCGCCAGCTCGGTTCACGAACCGGTAGTCGATCTTCCTGATCTCCGCATTTTTGACATATCCCTCGAAAAGGTTCTCAATAAACGGGGCTGCCTCAATCCTGTGTACAGTGAGTGGCAACTGTGACATCTTCTGGAAATCTAGGATCTGGTTCACCATGTTCAGCAACCGGTTGGTATTCTTAGAGACTAGCTTGAGCTGATTCTTCACAAGTGTTGGAGTGCTGCTACTGGAGAGAAGATTCTCAATGGGCGAGACAATCATGGTGAGCGGGGTGCGGATCTCATGTGAGATGTTGGTGAAGAACCGTGTCTTGATCTCCGATTCACGTTTCTCCAGGATAATCTTGTTGCGCATCCGGTAAAAGGTATAGAGTATCCTGTAGGCAAAATAAAGTATCAACAACAGCAATAGCACGTAGATTAAATACGCCCATCCGGTGGCCCAGAATGGCGGCATCACTTCGATGGTCAGCAGTCGCTCGTTATCAGCCCATACGCCGTCGCTGTTTGTCGATCTCACCCGGAAGAGATACTTGCCCGGGGATAGATTGGTGTAGTTGGCAATCCGTTGGTTACCGGAAAAGATCCACTCCTTATCAAACCCATCCAACTTATAGGCGTAAAAGATATTCTCAGGATCGATGTAATCGAGTGCTGCAAACTCAATACTGAAAAAATTCTGGTTGTGCTTCAACTGCAACCTGTCAGTCAGATGAATGTCACGTTTCAGCGGACCATCAGGCGTGATGGGAACGGAACGGTTGAATAGCCTGAACTGCACCAATGCCAGGTAGGGATTAAAAGTGTTGTTCCTCACCTGATCGGGATCAAAAAGAATCATTCCGTGTGAGTACCCGAATAGCATTCTCCCGTCACGCAGCCGGCACCTGGAGTCTTCAGAGAAATTATTTCGTTTCAACAGCCGTTTCATCTCACTGAAGTTCTCAAATGTCTCATCGCTACGGTTGAATTTGGTCAGCCCACCTTCGCTGCCAACCCAGATGTTACCGAGCCGGTCCTCCTGTAAAGAAAGAATGATGTTGGAGGGGAGTCCATGGTTGCTATCGTATGTCTCGAATAGAATCGGGAATCCCATACTATCGGTTTCCGACACCCGGCTGATCCCCCCCCCGAAGCTACCGATGAAAGTCTCTCCATCCTCAGTGGTACAAATGTCGATGATATCATTGGCACCCACAGTGCCGGGATCATCGCTGTTGTGAACGTAGGTCTTGTAAGAGATCGCATCGGCGCTTCTGAAATCGGGGTCAAACATAATCAAGCCTAAAGTTGTTCCCACACAAATATTCCCGTAGCGGTCCTCGTTGATGATTCGCACCTGATCACCCAGGCTGAAGGGATAGCCTGTTAGTCCGTTTCCATGGTGAATCACCCTCTCACCACCGGTACCATGGAGTATCAGGTTGATTCCACCTCCAAATGTTCCAACCCAGATATTCCCATTCTTGTCTTCATAGATGGAATAAACGTGGTTGTCACTCAGCGAGTGGATATCTCCCGGGCTATGTTGTATCCGGTGGATCGCATAGGTCTCACCACCCTCATCCGGTGTCAAACGGTAAATACCTTCTCCCTTGGTGCCAATCCATATGTTCTGTTGGGAATCTTCTGTGATGCAATAGGCGATGCCTCTCAACGGATTGCCCTTGCCGATAGTTCCCTTCTCGGTGAGAATACCCTTTTCCTTTAGTGAAGCGTCGTAGAGATGGATCATCCCATCTTTGGTGGCAGCCCAAATGGTACCTTGTGAGTCCTCAAAGATGGGACGCACATCATTGCTGATGGTGGAATGGATATTGTCGTTCAGTAATATAGACCGAAACTGACTATCATCAAAGAAGATCACCTTCTCCAGTCCGTGTGACCGGGTACACATCCAGAGGTTTCCTTGCCTGTCGGAGTAGGCTGAGTGCATCATGTTGGAAAACAACCAGGAAGGAGAGAAAGGCTCGTTGTAGAAGGGGACCAGATGGTCAGTCTCTGGATCATAAAGTGAGAATCCTCCCCCCCGGGGATGAATCCAAAGACGATCCTCAATGTCTTCAAAGATAAAAAAGTTGGGGGGGAATACACTCGTTTCGGTACTCTCAATAAATGGCTTGTAATGAAGATATTGACGAGAATAGGGATTGAACCTTGCGACCCCGAGGTGATCTGTTTCGAACCACAGATTTCTGTTCTTATCCAGGTAATAGGAAAATATCTGAGCAGAAGCCATTTCAGGGAGAGTTTGCCGGTTATAAATCTCCACGCTGCCATCGTGAGTGTTGTATATAACGAAACCGCTATGAGATGAGATCACTGCAATCTTATCTGTTGAGATTTCATCGATGGCAATCACATCGGTGGTCAAACCTGTGTGCAATGGATGAAAGCTCCCTTTCTTCTTGTCGTAACGCCAGATGACACCTTTATCAGCACCAAACCAAATCTCCTCGTTCAGTTCTAAGACGCAGAAAAAGGAAAACTCATCGGAAAAAGGTGTATTGGTCGCCGGATGGAAGTAAAAAATGGGCACACTGCTTCCGGCCTCAAGGAAAGTAAGACCTCTGCCGGTAAGGAACCAGCAATTCCCCTCACTGTCTTCATGCACCCCGTTCACCCGGTTGTCGGTAAGATTGTGATTGCGCGTATGATACTGATTGGCATGAAACAGTGAGTCCGTGACAACGATGCATCCATCTTCTTCAGACAGAAGCCAGACATTCCCATTTGATGAAGAAATGATACCGGATGCAGCAAAGGGATGACCCTCGAGACCCGAAATAGCTCCTGTACCGGTAAAGGTCTCTGTGCGGACATCAAAACGATAAGCATGGTTGTCGTATGTCAGGGTCCAGATGTTACGGTAACGATCCTCAAAGAGGTGATCAATCCTACTGCTCTGTGATGCGATATCTGTGCTACCGGGCAGGTGGTAGGTTTTGAAGGTATAACCATCGAACCTGCTCAGGCCATCCCAGGTGCTGAACCACATAAATCCACTCCGGTCTTGCAGGATATCGGTGATGGTATGTTGCGGGAGTCCGTCCTCTGGACCATAATGAACAAAGTAAGCCTCCGGTTGTGCCTTGAGGGGAACCACAACCACGAGAATTAAAAACAGCAGAATTTTTATGTTCATTACACTTATATTTTGCTCCCTACAAATATACATTTATTTGCTCTTTCCCTTCAGCATTTTCGATCTTATAACAATATATCACCCCTTAAAAACCAATTTATCACCTCCAGTTCCATTCTAATACATTATCATTGTAATTAGAAAATGCCAAAACACTGAATACGAACTATTATGTCAGCGATAAAAGCAAAAACAAATGAATGTTAACTATTTAAACAGTAAGCAACACTTAAATTGAAACTCGATACGCATGAAAAAAAAAGTACCTTGAAAGAGAGAGATGGATGAGCCTCCATCTAATATGATGAACAATTATTTACTCACTTATTTTTAATAAACATGACAAATATGAATGAAACAGGAATGAAAAGAAAAGTAACCATCGGTTTACTACTCCTACTTCTCTTTTCAATGGGTATTTCAGCCCAAGAGAGAACGATTCGTGGGGTTGTGGAAGACTCCAACGGCGAACCAATTATTGGTGCCAATGTGATGGTGAAAGGTACGAGCATCGGTGCTGCCACGGATCTGGAAGGAAATTACACACTTTCCGTTCCCACTTCAGCAACCACACTCTACGTATCCTACATCGGTATGAAGGAAGCAGAAGCACCCATCACCGGTAACGTGGTCAATTTCACCCTCGAAGAAGATATATCCAACCTTGATGAGGTTGTGGTAATCGGTTATGGAACGATGCGAAAACGTGACCTTACCGGATCTGTGTCCTCGGTGAATGCCGAGACACTGGCCGCAGTACCGGTAGCCTCCGCCGTGGAGGCTATAACCGGTAAGATGGCCGGGGTGCAGGTACTCACCACAGAGGGTTCACCCGATGCCGAGATGCGCATTCGTGTTCGTGGTGGAGGCTCGATCACGCAGAGTAACGATCCTCTCTTCATTGTGGATGGTTTCCCCGTAAGTACCATCTCAGACATCCCGCCTACCGATATTGAGTCGATTGATGTACTGAAAGATGCTTCCTCGACCGCCATATACGGATCACGTGGCGCCAACGGGGTTGTCATCGTAACAACTAAGTCGGGACAAGCTGGCAAACTTCGGCTAAGTTACAATGCATACTTCGGTGTGAAGCAGATCGCGAAAACAATGGAAGTGCTCTCACCCTATGATTATGCATCTTGGCAGTATGAACTGGCAGCCCTCAAAGGCAACGATGCCATAGAGAATTACAATTCTTTCTTCGGCAACTACCAGGACATCGATCTCTACCGCAATGTACCTTACAACGATTGGCAGGATCTCACTTTCGGACGTCCCGGCAGCTCCATGAACCACAGCCTGAGCCTCAACGGCGGAAGTGAAAAGATGACCTACGCATTCAACTTCTCACATCTCTCCGACAAGGCTATCATGGAAGATTCCGACTACCGTCGCAACAGCATGAGCCTGAAGCTTAACAACAAGGCTACAGACCGTATCGCACTCGATTTCTCGGTACGCTACACCGACACCAAGATCAACGGGGGTGGTGCCAACGATGCCAATAGTACGCTCGATACCGACAAGCGGTTAAAGTACTCAGTGATATACACTCCCATACCGCTGAAGAACCTCGATGCTTCTGCCGGTAGTGCCGACGACGACCTGGGGAACCTCTACAACCCACTGGTATCCATCAGCGACAACGCCCGTGAGAAGACTCAGAAGCGTCTCAACATGGCAGGAAGTGCCACCTGGGAGATGATCGACAACCTGAAACTTCGCTCAGAGGTTGGAATGGACAGCCAGAACGACGGAGACCAACGCTACTGGGGTCTAACTACATATTATATCAAGAACTACCCCTCGGTCGACAATCAGGGTAAGCCCGCCATCCGTCTGGTTAACCGTGAACGACAGGCATTGCGAAATACCAACACCATCAACTACGATTTCGAGAATCATCTTGGAGAGGACCACAGCCTGAACATGATGGCGGGTCACGAATACATCATACGCAAAGGAATCACGCTTACCGATGAGGTTCACGGCTTCCCAGCAACCTTTACAGCCAATGATGCCTGGCGGCTCTCCTCGCAGGGGGTACCCTACACCATCGACAACTATTACAACGAGGATGACAAGCTACTCTCCTACTTCGGTCGTATCAACTACGATTACATGAGCAAGTACCTGGTGAGCGCCACCTTCCGTGCCGATGCCTCCTCCAAGTTCAGCAAAGAAAACAGATGGGGTTATTTCCCTTCAGCTGCCGCTGCCTGGCGCATCTCCTCTGAACCATTCATGGAGGGAACCAAGGGATGGCTTGAGGACCTGAAGCTGAGAGCCAGCTTCGGTACCGCCGGCAACAACAACATCCCTTCCGGACAGCTGGTTCAAATGTTTGAATCGAAAGCCACTTCATGGATCAACGGCTTCTCAAGTTACTGGGCACCTTCAAAAGTGATGGCCAACCCAGACCTGAAATGGGAGACCACCATCACACGTAACTTAGGACTCGATTTCTCTCTTTTGGGAGGACGTTTGAGTGGTACGGTGGAAGCTTATCGCAACACCACCAGTGACCTGCTGATCGAGTTCCCCGTTGCTGGTACCGGTTACGACACACAGTACCGCAACATGGGTGAGAACCAAAACCAGGGGATTGAAGCAACACTTAACTGGTATGCTGTCAACAGGAAGAACTTCACACTCAGCTTCAGTGGTAACATTGGCTTCAATAAAACTGAGATCCAGAGCCTGGGTATCATGAACGACTTTGGATATGAGACCTATTGGGCCTCATCCGAGATTGGATATGATTACTGGATTGCCAAGGGAGGTGCCGTTGGCCAGATGTTCGGATATCATTCCGACGGTCGATATGAGGTGGATGACTTCATCGATTATAACGAAACAACAAACCGTTGGAACCTCAAGGAAGGGGTTGCAGATGCCTCCGGCGTGGTGGGTACCATACGACCGGGATCGATGAAACTGAAAGACCTCGACGGTGACGACATCATCAGCGTAGATGACCGTGAGATCATCGGCGACGCAAACCCAGTTCACACCGGCGGATTCACGCTCAACTCCACTTTTTACGGCTTTGACCTCGCTGCTGCCTTTAACTGGAGCTACGGCAATGACATTTACAATGCCAACAAGATTGAGTTCTCCCACACCGGGAAGTACCAATACCGAAACATGATCACCACCATGGAGCCGGGCAAGCGTTGGACCAACCTGCGCGAAGATGGCACAATCAGCAATGATCCCGCAGAACTAGCGGCCATGAATGTCAACACCACGATGTGGTCGCCCTACACCTCTCGTATGATCTTCAGCGACTGGGCAGTTGAAGACGGCAGTTTCCTCCGTCTCAATACCCTCACATTGGGTTATACCCTCCCGAAACACCTGTTAACCAAGGCGAAGATTGAGAATCTTCGATTCTACGTGACCGGCTACAACGTGGCACTCTGGACCAACTACAGTGGTTATGATCCCGAAGTATCCACAATCAGAAGGACCAACCTCTCACCGGGTGTCGACTACTCAGCATATCCGAGAAGCCGTCAACTTGTTTTTGGTGTGAACCTTAATTTTTAACCCTCAAAGATTAACTGTATGAAAAAATATATCAATATCTGTCTGATTCTTCTGACATTCGGACTTTTCTTCAGCTCCTGCGACCTGGATGCACCATCCCAGTCAGCAGCCGAAGGATCGGTCGTCCTCTCCATTGAGGCACTGGCCGAAGGAGCGGTAATGGGCATCCACCAGTCGTTCGGGGAGACCAACTCCTACCGCGGACGTTTTTTACCCTACTACGGCATCAACAGCGATGTGGAGTGGATCAACGGCATCAACCCCACCCAATTAAACGATGCAGGCAAGTACGAACTCTCTACCTACGCCGCCTCCCCCGGAAACACGCAGATGAACACAGACAACAATGCCTGGGCCAAGTTCTATGAAGGAATTGAACGAGCCAACAAAGCTATCGAAGGGCTGCGCGACTTCGGCAACGTGGAGGAAAACCCACGTATGGCACAACTGCTTGGTGAAGCACTCACTTTACGGGCAGTGATTTACCTCGACCTGGTGAAAGCATGGGGTGATGTACCGGCACGCTTTGAGCCGATCACCACTGAGACACTCTACCTCCCGCGAAGTGACCGCGATGTCATTTACAAACAGCTGTTGGCTGACCTGGATGAGGCAGAAGAGCTAGTGGCATGGCCGAACGAAACCAACATCACTGCCAGTACTGAGCGAGTCAACAAGGCGTTCGTGAAGGGACTGATGGCACGCGTCGCCCTCTATGCCGGCGGATACTCACAGCGAGCCGATGGTGTGCGCCGCAGCACAGACCCCGAGCTGAGTGTCGATAAGATGTATGCTCTCGCAAAAGAAAAAACCATCGAGGTGATTCAACAGGGATCCAACACACTGGGATCCTTCGAACAGAACTTCCGTCTGCTATGCCAGGATGATGTGACCGCCGGAAAGGAGTCACTCTGGGAAATTCCCTTCTCCGCAGGCCGCGGACGAGTGCTCTACACCCTGGGTGTGCAACACAGGGCTGTTGACCAGTATACCGCTCAAAACAGGGGCGGCACCAACGGTCCCCTGCCTTACCTTTTCTACGACTACGACGTAGAGGACTTGCGGCGTGACGTTACCTGCGTACCCTACGAGTGGTCTAACTCAAATCCGAGTCACCAGCAGCTCAGGAGCATCGACAACTGGTGCTTCGGCAAACTGCGCTATGAATGGATGAATCGCAGAGTAACCTCCACCAACGACGACGGCATTAACTGGCAATACATGCGCCTGGCTGATGTCTACCTGATGGCTGCCGAAGCGATCAATGAGCTGGAGGGTCCCGCTGCAGCGGCACCCTACCTGAAGCCAATCCTCGACAGGGCACTGCCGGCAGAGAAGGTGACCGCCTACATGTCGCAGGCTACCGCCAGCAAGGATTCCTTCTTCAATGCGATCGTCGACCAGCGCGCCCTGGAGTTTGCAGGCGAAAGTCTTCGCAAGGCAGACCTGATTCGCTGGAACATGCTCAAAACAAAGCTTGATGAGGCCAAGATGAAGATGACACAGCTTATCAACCGAGAAGGGCCCTACGCTGATCTACCCGAGAAGCTCTATTTCAAGACTGCAGACGACAACGAGACTCTGATCATCTACGGACTGAACCACGGAGACAGCGATGAAATCGGAGCCAGCCTCGGTTACGAGGGCAGCACCACCTGGTTCGACACTGACGATCTGACACCGGAACTGATCAATGCGCTCTACCAGAACGATCCTGATCAGAACCAATTCTGGCCCATCTGGCAGACATTCATCGACAGTAGTAACGGACAATTAACGAACTAATCATTATGGAAAGAAAACAGAAATACAGTATCGCACTACTCGCCTTCCTGGCAGCAGCGTTGTTCAATTTCAGCTGTACCGATGACAGAGCTGAGGAGCTTTCATCGATCGATTACGAGAGACTCTTCTCTCCCATCAAGATTGAAGCGTTCGTGATCAACCGCACCGACGCACGGCTGAGCTGGACACTCAACTCGAATGTAGAGTCTTACTCGCTGGAAGTTTTTGCCGACGACAGCCTCACTTTTGCCGGCACACCGGTGAGGACCTACAACGATGTGACTGGTGATCAGCTCCCCTATTACATTCGCGAACTCGACGGCGAGACGCAGTACTCGGTGCGGATCAAATCAGTGGCTGCCGGCAAGACTGAATCTAAATGGAGTGGCGTGTCTTTCAAGACCGGTACGGAGAATATCTTCCTTCCTTTCCAGGATGGTGATGTGAAAGCTACTTCGGCAACCCTTCGCTGGACACCGGGCAAAACGCTCACCACAATCATGCTCGAGCCGGGAGGCATCCAGCATACGGTGACTGCCGGTGAGATTGCTGCCGGCATCGCTACCATCGAAGGCTTAACAGCTGAGACAACCTACACGGCGACCCTGAAGAACGGGGCAAAAACAAGGGGTATCGTAGAGTTCATGACACTGGTGGATATCGGCAACGCTATTGCCGTTTATCCGGAAGACGACCTCCTGGCCCTGCTGGCCGCCGCCAACGACGGCGATGCATTCGCCCTCTTCCCCGGCAGCTACGGCGCAGGTGACATGTTTGTGGTGAACAAAACCATTGAGATCAAGGGTGTCTATCCTTACGACAAGCCAGTACTGAACGGCTACATCTCGTTGGAAGATGGAGCAGGCCTGCTGCTCAAAGATGTGACACTCGACGGTGGTGCATCACAGGGACAAAGCATTGTCTTCAACACCGGTGAAGTTACCTACAACGCCCTTACCGTGGAAGGATGCGAGATCAGGAACTTTGTGAAAGGGGTTTATTACCTGAACGTTGCATCCCTGGTGGAATCAATCACCTATCACAACAACCTCATTTATAACATTGTCTGTGACGGAGGCGACTTTATGGATTCCCGTAAGGGTGCATTCAACAGCCTGACCTTGACCAACAACACCATTTACAACAGTGCAACGGGACGTGATCTGATTCGCTATGACGATGCTTCAGGCAGCTTCCCGGGAATGACTTCTACCATCCTGGTGGATCACAACACCTTGCATGGTGTCTGCAACAGTTCATCCAAGCGGTTGTTCTACGTACGATTCAAGGAGAATAAGATTACCTTCACCAACAACATTGTGGCAGAAACAGCTGCCATCTTCACCAACCAGAACAACACCGATCCTTCTCCCACCTTCGGCGGAAACAACTTCTTCAATGCCCCGAACCTCTTCTCGGCATCAGGAAGCTCATCGAAATTTTATGATGACTCTGCCGACAGCGAAGATCCGGGCTTTGTAAATGCGGCCAACGGAGACTTCACCGTCACCAATGAATTGCTGAAAGCGAAAGGGACCGGTGACCCCCGCTGGATAAACTAACCCAAGACCCTATACCAGTTTACGTGACTCTTTTTTAAAGAGTTACGCAAACTGGTATTGTGACTAAAACTGTAACAACTGAAAGAATGAAGAATTATTTTTCGATTCTCCTGCTGATTTCCCTTCTGATTTCCTGCAAGGAAAATGCTCCGGACAATCGTACCTACCCTTATGCTCATCTCTATGATGGGCTCCCTTTCGAAATGCCACAGGTCGAAATCCCAACCTTTCCCGAAAACCATGTCAGTGTGGCCGACCATGGTGGCAAACCTGACGGTATCACCCTCAACACCAAAGCCTTTGAAGATGCCATGCAGGCACTCTCAGAGAAAGGAGGTGGTACACTGACCGTACCGAAAGGGGTCTGGTTCACCGGGCCTATCGTCTTCCGCTCGAACATCAACATGCATCTTGAAAAAGGAGCACTGATTCTTTTCTCCCCCGACAAGGATCTATACCCGCTGGTGGAGACCGTCTTCGAAGGTCTCGACACCCGCCGCTGCCAATCGCCCATCTCAGGACGTAACCTTGAAAACATCGCCATCACAGGTGAAGGATCCATCAACGGTTCGGGTGAGGCATGGCGACCCCTAAAAAGAGAGAAGGTGACTGAGAGCCACTGGAAAAAGGTGGTTCAATCTGGTGGTGTGGTGCAGAACGACAATTACTGGTTTCCTTCAACCGCCTCGTTAAAAGGCCATGAGATGAGCGACATGAACGTACCGCGACAAGATCTCACAGAGGAGCAATGGCAGGAGATCAAGGATTTCCTGCGCCCCGTGATGATTAGCTTCATGGAGTGTAAGAACGTATACTTGCAGGGGGTACTGTTTGAAAACTCGCCGGCTTGGAACATCCACCCGCTGATGTGCGAGAATGTGATCGTGGATGGCATCCTGGTGCGCAATCCCAGCTACTCACAGAATGGCGATGGTATCGACCTGGAGTCATGTGTCAATTCTCTAATCGTAAACTCGGTGTTTGATGTGGGCGATGACGCCATCTGCATCAAGTCGGGAAAGGATGAGGACGGAAGGCGGCGCGGGCGCCCCACCGAAAACCTGATTGTGGACAACTGCAAGGTATTCAACGGTCACGGCGGCTTCATCGTGGGCAGTGAAATGTCAGGAGGTGTACGCAATATTTCAGTAAGCAACTGTCTGTTCCTGGGTACCGACGTAGGACTGCGCTTCAAGAGCAACCGTGGCCGTGGAGGCGTGGTGGAGAACATTTACATCTCCGACATCTACATGTTCGACATTGCGACCGACTCGTTTCTCTTCGATCTCTACTACGGTGGCAAGTCGGCATCTGAATCTCTTGCAGACGGGGATACCATGCCGACCGATCAACCTACCTTCCCCGTTACCGAGGAGACTCCTGTATTCCGAAACATCTTCGTGAAGAACCTGGTATCACGCAATGCCCGCAGGGCAATGTTCTTCAACGGTCTGCCAGAGATGAACATCGAAAACATAAACCTGGAGAATGCCTTTGTAACAGCTCGTTACGGCGCTGAATTCTCAGAGTCGAAAGATATAACCTTTAAAAATGTGACCGTGATCCCGGAAGAAGGCCCGGCCTACATGTTCCACAACGTAAAAAACTTCAAAACGGAAAATCTATCATACGAAATCGGTGAAAGACAAAAGGCAGCAGTGATCACCGGACGTGAGACATCAGGACTTCAACTCTCCGGTCTGCAGGAAGAGCTTGCTGAGATCGCACCGGAAGTGGAGAGCGACAAGGTTGTCTTCAAATAAAAAGCAGAGGTAGTGATGAAAATAACAATGAAACCTGTAATACTCTTCACATTGCTGTCTTTATCTATGTCGTTGGGGTGCACAGGACCCAAGCCGGCAAAGATACTGATGGCAGGCGACTCTACCATGGCAGACAAGCCGCTATCCAAACAGCTAGTGGATAGCCTGACCGGGGAGTCGACAGAAGAGCCGTTTCTGGAAAGAGGCTGGGGACAATTGTTGCCTGAGATGATTTCCAATATGGGGAGAGTCCTCAATTTTGCCCGCAATGGCCGCAGCACACGCACCTTCGTGGAAGAGGGACTCTGGGGTGAATTGTACGATCAGATTGCACCTGGCGATGTGGTCATCATCCAGTTCGGTCATAATGATGGGGTAATCACCAAAAGAAGTTACACCAACCCGGCTCAGTTCAGGCTGAACTTTGTGGCTTTCGTCAACGAAGTGAATGCCAGGGGAGCCTACCCGATCCTATGCACCCCCGTCGCACGTCGCAAGTTCGATGAAAAGGGAGTACTACAACCAACTCATGGGGAGTATCCCGATATCATTCGCTCAGTGGCCACTCAGGAGAAGGTGCTCCTTATCGACATGGAAGTACTTACCTCAAAATGGTTACAGGATGCCGGCATGGAGGGATCAAAACAGTTTTTCCACAAGCTCCCTCCCGGTGTCAGCAAGCTCTACCCTGAAGGGCTTGACGACAACACCCACTTCAACGAGCAGGGAGCCAGGGAGGTAGCCCGAATGTTTGTCGACGCGGTCAAAAAACAGAATGTTGAACCACTGACTCATTTACTCAAATAACAAATCCCGATGAAAAAATTATTCACATTCCTTTTCCCATTCATCTCTTTGTTGCTTAGCTGCACGGGAGAGAAAGAGGTAACAGCAGATCCCTATTACCTAAGGATGGCTGAGTCGGAAATGCAACGTTACCCTGAGAGCTGGATGGTAGACTTCTCAGAGAAAATCAAATGGAACTACACCCATGGGCTGGAGCTGCAGGCAATGATACAGGTATCGGAGAAAAGTGGCGATGAAAAATACTTCCGTTATGCCGAAGCCTATGCCGATACGATGGTCAATGAAGATGGGACCATCAAGACCTATGTACTTGAAAAATACAACATCGACCACATTAACCCCGGTAAGATGCTCTTTCCAATCTATGAGAAGACGCAAAACCCCAAGTACCTGAAAGCCCTTCAGCTACTCAGAAGCCAGATGGAAACCCACCCGCGCATCTCCAACGGTGGCTTCTGGCACAAGCAGATCTACCCCCACCAGGTGTGGCTCGACGGTCTTTACATGGCAGGCCCCTTTTTGGCGGAATACGGCAAACGTTTCGACGAGCCGTCACTCTTCGACGAGGCAGCGTTGCAACTCACCACCGCCTGGGACGACCTGATTGACGAGGAGAGCGGTCTGCTCTACCACGGTTGGGATGAGAGCCGCGAACAGCGGTGGGCCGACCCGGTCACCGGGCGCTCACCCCACTTCTGGTCACGAAGTATCGGTTGGTACATGATGGCAATGATCGATGTGCTGGACTTCTTGCCGGAAGACCATCACCAGAGGGCTGAAATCATCGAACAACTGAACCATATTGCTACTGCCATAGAAAAATATCGTGACCCTGTAACGGGGATGTGGTATCAGGTAACCGACCTGGGCGAAAGAGAGGGCAACTACCTGGAATCGTCCGGCTCCATCATGTTTATCTACAGCTGGGTGAAAGGCGCACAAAAAGGCTACCTTCCTGATGCTTTCCTGCAAAAGGGTACAGAGGCATATGATCAATTTCTGGAACAGTTTATCCGTGAAAACGAAGACGGCACCATTTCGGTCACCGACGTCTGCTCCGTAGCCGGCCTGGGGGGTGAAAAGCGGTACCGTGATGGCAGTTTCGAATATTACATCTCGGAACCGATACGGGATGACGATCCCAAAGCCATAGGTCCTTTCATCATGACAAGCATATTGTTGGAGCGATAATAAAAAAAATATAACTTTGACACATGACGCACAAACCAACCATCCTACTGATAATCTCAGTATTGATATCTACTGCCAACTGGGTGGCGGCACAGACACCAGCCTTTCCCGGCGCCGGGGGGGCCGGCATGTTCACAACCGGTGGGCGTGGAGGAGAAGTGCTCTATGTCACCTCCCTCGATGACTCCGAAGAGCCTGGCACACTACGTTGGGCCATACGTAAGAAAGGTCCCCGTATCATCTTATTCAAGGTGTCCGGGGAGATACGTCTTAATAGCCCGCTGAAGATCAACAACGGCGACTTGACCATCGCCGGCCAATCGGCTCCTGGTGATGGCATCTGCATCAGCAACCACGAGACGGTGATCAGTGCCGACAACGTAGTCATCCGCTTCATCCGCTTCCGGCTGGGAGACAGGGCTCAGAAGGCGGTTGATGCGTTATCAGGGTTCAGGAACGAGAACATCATCATCGACCACTGTAGCATGAGCTGGGGAGTAGATGAACTCTCCTCTTTTTACGACAACCGTAACTTCACCATGCAATGGTGCTTCATCACCGAAAGTCTCAGAAACTCGGTACATACCAAGGGAAGACATGGCTACGGCGGCATATGGGGCGGCCAGAACGCATCGTTCCACCACAATCTGCTTGCTCACAACGACAGCCGCAATCCGCGCTTCTGTGGCAGCCGTTACTCCAACCAACCCGATCTGGAGAAGGTGGATTTCCGCAATAACTTGATTTACAATTGGGGAGCTAACAACATCTACGCCGGTGAAGGTGGCGAATACAACCTGGTAGGGAATTATTTCAAGCCGGGGCCTGCCACCGGGAACAGTGCCTCTAAACGAATCCTGAACCCCGATGCGGACAACGGCAAAAACAACCAGCCGTCAGGCATCCATGGTCGATTCTATCTCGAGGGTAATATCCTGGAGGGTAATGAGTCGGTCAGCAGCGACAACACGCTTGGAGTGGAAATGGGAAGTACTTTTGCTCAATTTGCCCCACAGGTAAAGCGAGAGAATATCTTTGCTACGGAGCCCTTTCCAATGGTCCCGGTCACTACCGATGAGGCAACACAATCCTACGAAAAGGTGTTGCGCTTCGGTGGCTGCTCACTGGTCAGAGATATTCATGACGAACGGTATGTGGAAGATGTGAAAGCTGGTTCCTACACCTTTGAGGGCTCTGGCGGTAGCACCGGGGGACTGATCGACAGTCAGGAGGATGTGGGAGGATGGCCTGAGTACCGTACCTACAATTCCTATTTGGACGGAGATGAGGATGGTATTCCCGACGGATGGTTGGAGCAGCACTTTCCCGGTAAAAAGGCGGATGAATTGAATGAGGAGGGATACACCTACCTGGAGCTCTATCTCCACAGCCTGGTAGCCCATCTGATGGGTGAGGATACGGATGAGTCAACAGACAACCAACAGCACCCCCCCACAGCCATCAAAAAAATCGTCGTCGACCAACAAGGCGAAGGCGATTTCCTTTCGTTACAGGAGGCAATCGATGCGGTAAGGGCATTCGATCCCGATTACAGCACTGTGATCTACCTGAAAGAGGGAATCTACTATGAAAAGGTGGTGATTCCAGAATATCTGCGTAACCTGAAGATTGTAGGTGAAAACAGGGATAAGACCATCATCTCCTACAATGACCATGCCCGGTTGAACAATATGGGTACTTTTCGAACCTACACCCTGATGATCAGGGGGAGCAATATCATCCTGGAAAATCTGACAATCGAGAACAACGCCCCCATGGTAGCGCAGGCGGTGGCCCTCCATACCGAAGGAGACCGCATCATACTGAAGAACTGCCGGCTACTGGGCAACCAGGACACCCTCTATACAGGTAGGGAGAAGGGGAGGCTCTTCTTCCATAACTGCTACATTGAAGGAACCACCGATTTTATTTTCGGTCCCTCTACGGCATGGTTTGAAGCATGCACCCTTCACGGGAAAAAGAACTCCTACATTACCGCGGCCAGTACCCCTCAGGATGCCGCATTTGGATACATCTTCAACCGGTGTCACATCACCGCTGCCGAGAATGTAACCTCCCTCTACCTGGGCCGTCCCTGGCGCCCCTACGCAATGACGCTCTTCATGCACTGCACACTTCCGGCGGCTATCAACCCTTCCGGGTGGGACAACTGGCGCAACCCGGACAACGAACAAACGGCACGTTATGCAGAGTTTAATAACAGTGGAAAAGGAAGCAGACCGGCAGAGAGAGTAGCATGGAGTAAAATCCTTACCCAGGGTGAGGGCGCGTCCATCACCCTTGAAAAGGTGATGGGTGATTTTTATCCTGCAATCATTGCTGAAACAAATCATCTCGAACCATAAACAATCAAGATGAGAAAGACAGAGTACATCCTCATTCCAGCGCTGCTGCTGACAATGCTATTCCTCAGCTGTAAACAAGCTCGACATACAGAGGTGACCTTTAAGGAAGATCCCGAACGGACGAAAATAGACGTCTTTATAGGCGAACACTACTTCACCTCACTGATCTATACCGACAGCCTGGAAAAGCCATTCCTCTTTCCCATCCTTACCGCCTCCGGTAAAACAGTTACCAGGGGCTATCCCATCGATCCCCGTCCACATGAACGAATCGATCATCCCCATCAGATGGGTCTGTGGCTCAACTTCGGAGATGTGAACGGACTCGACTTCTGGAACAACTCTTCAGCCATCTCACCGGAAAGAAAAAGCCACTACGGTCATATTCAACTCGATTCCATCATTGATCTTGATCCTGATGCTGGAGAACTGATAACCCTCTCTACCTGGAAAGACTACCAGAAAAACAGGCTTCTGGAAGAAAGAACAACCTATCG
>JAAZLV010000420.1 GCA_012799155.1 Bacteroidales bacterium
ACGTTTAGCAGTCTCCCTTTGATCTGTTCGCCTACCGGTACACTGATGGGACGACCGAGTGCTTTTACGGTGAGTCCCCGGCTCAGGCCATCTGTGCTCTCCATAGCCACAGTGCGGACAATATTTTCACCTATATGCTGTTGAACTTCAAGAAATACCTCCTGTCCGTCAGGTCGTAACACATAGAGTGCGTCATTAATGGAAGGTAACCTCAATTCGGTAGATTCAGAAAATTCAAACCGCACATCTACCACAGGTCCGATTATCTGTGAGATGCGTCCGATCAGTTTTGACATAGCAATAAATATAATTGATCAACGGTCCGGCAAATTGTCGGCCATGTACAAAGATACAAAATATGGAGAAGCAAAAAAGCATTCAGAAAAAAAAGTCCTGTTTCTCCGAAAAGAACAGGACAGGTATGATTCTGTTGATCATTTGAGCCACAAGCGAGGATCGAACTCGCGACCTACGCGTTACGAATGCGTTACTCTACCATCTGAGCTATTGTGGCCTTTAATCAGAGTGCAAAAGTAAAAAAAAAAATGAGATATGCCAACCGATGCACTCATTTTATCAAACAAAAACGGGCAGCATTGCTGCCGCCCGTTTTATGAATTATTTGTTGTAATTTATTTCTTTGCTTCCAGCTCTTTCTTCTGCTGTTGGTTGCGCATGATGGTGAAGGCCACCGGTGAAGCAACAAACAAGCTGGTAACAGTACCCACAACCACACCCACCAGCATGGCGAATACGAAACTTCTCACTGCGTCTCCACCGAAGAAGAGAATGCAGATGATTACCAGGATGGTGCTAAGACCGGTGTTGATGGTACGGGCCAACGTTGCGTTCATTGAGTCATTGAAGAGCTCCCTCAATCCCCGTTTGGGGTAAAGGTGCATATACTCGCGCACACGGTCGAATACCACCACCTTGTCGTTAATCGAATAACCAACGATGGTGAGGATTGCTGCCACGAAAGTCTGGTCTATTTCCATAGAGAAGGGCATCACCTTCCAGAGAAGAGAGTAGAGGCCTATCACTGCGAAGGCATCAATGGCAAGGGCTGCCACGGTACCCAGTGAGAATGACCAGTTACGGAAGCGGGAGAGGATGTAGAGACCCATACAAATCAGTGCAATGGTGAGCGCCAGGAAGGCGTTGCGGATCATATCCTCTGCAATGCTCGGACCCACCTTCTGTGAGCTCAAAATATGATCATCAATCTCCTGTCCCGGTGTGATATACTCCTGAAGTCCTTCACCCAGAAGATTTCTCAACTCCTGTTCCACGTTGTCACCTTCCACATCGATCATATGATTGGTGGAGATGCGCACTTGGTTGCTGGAGCCAATGGTGATGACACGTACCGATTCACCGAAGTATGGGGTCAGTGCATCTTGTACATCGCCCGTGCGTACCGGTTGGTCGAAGCGCACAATGTAGTTTCGTCCACCGGTGAAGTCGATACCCACATTCATTCCCAGGGAGAATAGTGAAATCAGGCTGACTACCACAAAGATGGCAATCGCAATCAGGATCTTCTTGCTGTTGTGGATAAAGTCATATTTGTATTCCTTGAAGATCGCCTTCGAAAATCCTGTGTTGAAGGTGAGATGTAGCCATTTACCTTTCGCCAAGCGGTTTTCATAAACCAGACGGGTGATGAAGACTGCAGTGATAAAGGAGGCTGCGATACCGATGATCAGCGTGATGGCAAAGCCACGGATTGCGCCTGCTCCAAAGAGTGCCAGGATGATACCGGTGATGATGGTGGTGAGGTTGGAGTCGAGGATCGCTGAGAAGGCGTTCTTGTATCCGTCTTCCAGTGCGCGGCGGAGTGTCTTGCCCGCTGCCAGCTCTTCCTTGATGCGTTCATTGATCAGTACGTTCGCGTCGACCGCCATGGCGAGCGAGAGAATCATACCGGCGATGCCGGGCAATGTGAGCACTGCCTGGAAGGCTGCCAGTGCACCCAGTGTGAAGAAGAAGTTGAGCAGCAGTGCTGCGTTGATCACCATACCGGGGATGAACCCGTATAACATGATGGTAAAGATGAAGAGCACGATCAGGGCGATGATGAAGGAGATGAATCCATCATTGATAGCTTCCTGTCCCAGCGAGGGACCTACAACATCTTCCTGTACGATACGAACACCTGCCTGCATCTTACCCGATTTCAGCACGTTCTCAAGGTCCTGTGCCTCCTGGGGCGTGAAGTTGCCGGTGATGGATGATCGTCCCCCATCAATGCGGTCGTTCACGGTGGGAGCTGAGTATACAAATCCATCGAGAAGGATGGCAATCGATTTGCCTACCTCGGCACCGGTGATGGTGGACCAGCGACTGGCACCGGCTGCGTTCATCGTCATGGTCACTTCCCAGGCAGAACCTTGTTGTCCCTGGTCGGCACGGGCATTGGTCACTACATCCCCTTCGAGGGCGGGACCCCGTTTACTGCCATCACCCTTGAGGGCAAAGAGCTGGAAGTAAGTCTCCCGGGTGTCAACCGGTTTGAAACCCCACTTGAAGCGCACATCGGCAGGGAAAACATCTTTGTAGCGTTCCAGCAGGAAGTTCACCGCTGCGGTGTCGAGCTTGGATACGGTGCCCACCATGGGGCCACCCACGCCGCTCATGGCGAAGTAGGGTTCGTTGAAGTACTCCACAAAACTCCTGGTGATTTGGATCTCTTCCTCTTCTTCGGATATTTGTGAAAGTGCTGTTGTCTCAGCTTCAAGGAGTGCAACCGAGTCGGATGCTACTGTGGCTGCGGTGTCGGGAAGAGCCAAGCGCTTGGCCATGGCATATTCTGACGAACGGGCGTTCATCTCGTTGAAGAAGGCACCCAGTTCATTCACGTTGTAGGTCTTCCAGAACTCCAGGTTGGCACTACCCTGCAAGAGGTTGCGCACACGCTCCGGCTCAGTGATACCGGGTAGTTCCACCAGAATGCGTTCGGCACGGTCGAGTCGCTGTATGTTAGGAGCAACCACACCAAAACGGTCGATACGGGTAGCCAATACATTGAATGAGTTGTCGGCAACACTTGAAAGCTCATTGCGCAATACTGCGATGACATCGCTGTTGCTGGCGTTGGGATTCACCCGCTCGCTCATGGTCACACTGTATATGTTGGCCAGTCTGCCTTCCGGATTGATCCGCTCATAGTTCTGCTGGAAGAGCGAGATAAAGTCGGAGGAGCTGCCGCGACGGTTCTCCTTGATTGTTTCTGTCAGTGCCTGGTTGAACTGAGGATCGTCGGTGTTGGCAAGTGAACTGAGCACCTGTGCGGCGTTGATCTCGAGGACCACGTTCATACCGCCCTTGAGGTCAAGGCCCAGTCCGATCTCTTTCTCCCGGATCTGTTTGAGTGTGTAGTTCAGATACACCTTTTCGGTAGACAATGAATCAAGATAATGATTCTTCAGAGCCAGGTCTCCATTCGCGTATTGATCCGCTTTCTTGTTGTACTGTCTTCCCACCACGGTGAAGGAGAGATAGAACAAACAGATCGCCGTCAGGATAATACTGAAGACTTTAATGAATCCTTTGTTTTGCATTTCAATATTACTTTTTGTTTACAATTTGTTTGCGTGTAGGTTGTTAACCGGTGTTTGCGAGTTAAGATCCGGAGCAATAAATGCCCCCTACAATTTTAGCGTGCAAATATACGTTTTTTTTATCTTTTTAAGAACATAATCGCCGGATTATTTTCTGAGAGCTAATCCGGCGATAGGTAGGGTAAGAGCACTTTCAATGCTTACTCGATAAAGCCTCTGTTCTTTAAGAGGTAAACCGGATCGGGTTCGGATCCGCGGAACTTCTTGTAGAGCTCCATCGGATCTTCCGTATTCCCTTTCGAGAGTACATGCTCACGGAAGAGACGGGCGGTCTCCTGGTCAAAGATCCCTTTCTCTGCGAAGGCCTGGAAAGCGTCGGCATCCAGCACTTCCGACCAGAGATAGCTGTAATAGCCGGATGCATATCCTTCCGGACTGCTGAAGATATGGGAATAGTAGGTGCTCTTGTAGCGGGGGATGATTTGGTCGATCAGTCCGATCTTATCCATGGAGGCTTCTTCGAAGGCGTTCACATCATATGTCTGCTCTTCTGTTTGGGTGTGGTAATCCATGTCGAGCAACGCGGCTGCCACGAATTCGGCAGTAGTGAAGCCCATGTTGAACTTGCCTGCAGCTTCGATCTTTTCGATCAGCTCGTCGGGTATCACCTCTCCGGTTTCGTAATGCTTCGCATACATCTTCAGTACTTCAGGCTTGAAGGCCCAATGCTCCATGATCTGAGAGGGTAGTTCCACGAAGTCACGCGCTACGCTGGTACCGGAGAGACCATGATAAGTCACTTTAGAAAGCATGCCATGGAGTGCATGTCCAAATTCGTGGAAGAGGGTCTCAACATCATCCAGGGAGAGGAGTGAAGGTGTGTCGGCAAGTGGCTTGGTGAAGTTGCCCACGTTGTAGATAATGGGGCGGATATCTTCTCCATTGCGGGTGGTTTGCTTACGGAAGCTACTCATCCAGGCACCGGCACGCTTGCTGGCACGGGGGAAGTAATCGGTGTAGAAAAGAGCAATGTGAGAACCATCGGCATCGGTCACCTCATATGTCTCCACTTCGGGATTGTAAACAGGAATATTGTCCAACTTCTTGAAGTTGAGACCCCACAGCTTGTTGGCAACCATGAAGACTCCCTCCCGCACGTTCTCCATCTTGAAGTAGGGGCGCAGCTCCTCCTCATTCAGGTTGTACTTCTCCTGACGCAGCTTCTCGGTGTAGTACCACCAGTCCCATGATGCCAGCTCTATGTTGGCACCCTCACGGTCGGCAATGGCCTGAAGTTCGGCAGCCTCTAATTTGGCCTGGGGCAGGGCGTAGGCCCATACGTCATTCAGCAGCTTGTAGACATTCTCCTCGTTCTTGGCCATCCGTTCTTCCAGTGCATAAGCAGCGAAGTTTTTGTAACCAAGAAGCTTGGAACGTTCCAGGCGCAGGTTCACGATTTCGTTGATCAAGTTCTTGTTGTCGAACTCGTTGTCGTTGTTGGCACGCATGTACATTGCCTTGTAAAGCTCTTCACGCAGGTCGCG
>JAAZLV010000421.1 GCA_012799155.1 Bacteroidales bacterium
GGAGCCAATGGCGATACCTTCGGAGGTTATGGAGGTAGTGCTTACCTGGCTACCAAGTATGGTAAGGTTGGTTTCACTGGCAATGCCTCCTATTTTCAACATGCCCAGCCGGTTGCAGAGTCGGAGTTTGTCCGTGAGGAGTTCTCTCCCCAGAATATTCTGACCCAAAAAGGGAGTAGCGAAAGTGATGGGGGTGGTCTTTTCTTAACCACTGCACTTAGCTTTGAGCCCGATACAGTAAACCTGTTCAATCTCTCACTCTCTCATTTCGGCGGAAAATTCAACTCCCTCTCAATGCAGAATGCTGTTTCTCAGGGTATTCGAAACTACAGCTATAATTCGAGGAGCAACAGCATGACTCAATTCGGGGGGCTTAGCCTTGCTGCCGATTATCAGCGTAACTTTAAGAGAAAGGGAGAGATGCTAACGCTCTCTTACCGCTTCGAGCATGAACCCAACGATAGTGAATATGAAAGTGCCTACAACGATGTAGAGGGTCAGTTTTACTATCCCAATGGTTATAAACAGAGAAGCAAGAACAATGCCGGTGGGGATGAGCATACCGGTCAGTTGGACTACGTAAACCCGCTGAATGGCAAACACAATATTGAAGCAGGTTTAAAGTATATATTCAGAGACAACAGCAGCCGTGGAGATCATTCTTATTTTATGGGAAGTGATGACTGGATGCCTGATCCAAGCAGGCTGAACGACCTTGATCACCTGCAGCGCATCACCTCAGGATATGCAGGCTATACCTACCGACAGGGTAAAATGGGGTTGAAGGTAGGCCTGCGTGGTGAAAATACTAGCCAGGAGATTCATTATATGAACAATGACCTGGATACCGTCGTACACACCTCTTTCTTTGACCTGGTGCCCTCGTTCACCGTCTCCTACCAATTGGGAATGACTCGTACACTGCGCGGCGGTTACAACATGCGCATCTCCCGCCCGGGGATCTGGTATCTCAATCCCTATATCGACGATATGGATCCCAATAACATCAGTTATGGCAATCCAGAACTGGATGGAGAGCAACAACATAATTTCAACATCAATTATGGCTCTTTTTCGCAAAAGATCAACTTCAACGCGACTGTCAGCTATGCTTTTACACGCAATGCCGTGACACGCTACAGCTTTATTCCCCCGGGTGATCCCAACAGCAGTATTGAGAGTTTTAGGCGGGATGGCGTAACACACAGTACTTACGCCAATATCGGCCGCAACCAGATGGTGGGTACTAACCTCTACGTGAGCTGGACCCCCACACCCGTAATTCGCACCTACTTGAATGGAGGAGTCAGCTATACAGATATCCAGAGCACTGAGAACGACCAGTTGCGTAACAGCGGCCTCTCGGGACGTGCTTACGGCGGGCTCTCATGGTCATTGCCCAAGGAGTTGAGGCTGGGTGCCAATGGCGGAATATTCCTGAACCAGGTGCAGTTGCAGACCGATCAGTCGCCCTACTATTTCTACTCATTCAGCGTAATGAAGAGCATGTTCAACAAAAAACTCGACATTTCGCTGAATGTTCAGAATTTCCTCTCCAAGATGCAGAAAATGACCAGTACCACCACCGGCACCGGTTTCCGTCAGGAGAGCATTAATTTCCAGCCGATGCGAAACCTGGGGCTGAGTGTCACTTACCGTTTTGGTGAGTTGAAATCTTCCATGCGACGTGTACAGCGTGGCATCGTGAATGATGATGTGATGGAGGGTGAAAGCAATACTCAACAGACTGCTACGGGGACAGTTTCAGGAGAGTGATTCGTGATTGGAAGAAAAATGCTATATTTGAAGGCTGTAGTGCTTCTCTTTGAGAAGTGAACAGCCTTTTTATTATTCGACAAATGAGAATTGACATTATCACCGTGCTGCCTGAGATGATTGAGGGGGCTCTTCATACCAGCATCCTGAAGAGGTCTCAGGAGAAAGGACTGGCTCAGTTTGAGCTGCACAACCTACGTGATTATACACTCGACAAACATCGGCGGGTAGATGACTACCCATTTGGTGGGGAGGCCGGTATGGTGTTGCAGATAGAACCAATTGACAGGGCTATCTCCCACCTGAAAGCTGAGCGAGACTATGATGAGGTAATCTTTACCACACCCGACGGTGAGCAGTTCACTCAATCGATAGCCAATGAGCTGTCGCTGAAACAAAATATAATCATCCTTTGTGGTCACTATAAAGGGATTGATTACCGGGTGCGGGAACATTTGATTACACGCGAGATATCAATAGGTGATTTCGTACTTACAGGCGGAGAACTGGCTGCCGCCATGATTGCCGATGCAGTGGTACGTCTCATCCCCGGCGTGATTGGCGATGAGCAATCGGCTCTCTCCGACTCTTTTCAGGATGGGCTACTGGCACCGCCTGTGTATACACGCCCTGCCGAGTATAAGGGGTGGAGGGTGCCAGATGTATTGCTCTCAGGACATGAGCGAAAGATTCAGGAATGGCGTCTGGAACAGTCGGTGGAGCGCACTCGGCGTCTACGTCCCGATTTGCCGGGACATGGATGACAATTTACATGTTCTTTTTATTACCTTTACAGCAATAATTGAAAAAATAAATTGATTATGAAAGGCATTGTATTGGCAGGAGGATCTGGCACACGGCTCTATCCGATCACAAAGGGTGTTTCCAAGCAATTGTTGCCCATCTTCGACAAACCGATGATCTACTATCCCATCTCGGCACTGATGCTGGCTGGTATCCGCGATATACTGATCATTTCGACACCTGCCGACCTGCCTGCATTCCAGCGCTTGTTGGGTGACGGATCTGATTTAGGGCTCCATTTCTCCTACGCTGAACAACCCTCTCCAGACGGTTTGGCACAAGCCTTCCTGATTGGCCGGTCGTTCATTGGGAAGGATGCAGTCTGCCTCGTACTGGGAGACAATATCTTCTATGGACAGGGTTTCCCCTCCATGTTACGCAAGGCAGCCCTCGATGCCGAGGAGGACCAAAAGGCTACCGTGTTCGGCTATTATGTACAGTCACCCGAACGCTACGGAGTAGCACATTTTAACGAACAGGGTGAGGTGCTAGGCATCGAAGAGAAGCCTCAGTTACCAAAATCAAACTGGGCTGTAACCGGTCTCTATTTCTACCCCAACAGTGTGGTAGAGATTGCTGCTGCTGTCAGACCATCAGCTCGTGGGGAGCTGGAGATCACCTCTGTAAACCAGTCTTACCTGGAAAAGGGAGAACTGCTGCTTCAGCGCTTCGGTAGGGGCTTTGCCTGGCTGGATACCGGTACACACGATTCGTTGGCGGAAGCTTCCACCTTCATTGAGGTGCTGGAGAAAAGGCAGGGGTTGAAGATTGCCTGCCTCGAAGAGATAGCCTGGAACAATGGGTGGATTACTGACGAAGATCTGAAATGCATTGCCGAACCAATGAAGAAAAACCAGTATGGTCAATACCTTCTCCAGTTGATCGACACCAGGTTGTAATTTTTTTTTTATTGGGAATCACTTGCAAAAAAAAAATTCCGGATTCAAGTTGAACAAGCTGAAGGCCAATCGCTGACAGCTGATAGTTGATAGCTGAAAATGAACATACTGAAAACAGATATTGAGGGAGTTGTGATCATCGAACCCAGAGTATTTGGCGACGAGAGGGGGTACTTCTTCGAATCATACTCACAAAGGGAATTTGAGGAAAAGGTCTGTCGTACATGCTTTGTGCAGGATAATGAGAGCAAATCAAAGTATGGTGTGGTGAGAGGGCTTCACTTTCAGCGACCCCCATTTGAGCAAGCCAAGCTTGTGAGGGTGATTACCGGTCGTGTTTTGGATGTTGCAGTTGACATCCGTGAAGGATCACCAACCTATGGTCAGTATGTATCTACGGAGCTGTCCTGTGAGAACAAGCGACAGCTCTTCATTCCACGTGGTTTTGCTCATGGCTTCGCTGTGCTGAGCGAAGAAGTGATTTTTCAGTATAAATGTGACAATTATTATGTGCCTTCTTATGAAGGTGCCATCAGGTGGGATGATCCGAAGCTGGCCATCGATTGGATGCTGCCGTGGGAAGATATCATCCTCTCCGAGAAAGATAAAAACAACCCATTGCTATGAAGACTATTCTGATTACAGGAGGAGCCGGTTTTATCGGTTCACATCTCGTTCGCCGTTTCGTAAACCATTACCCGGATTATCGAATCATCAACCTCGATATGCTCACTTATGCAGGCAACCTCTCAAACCTGGATGATGTGGCTGACAAACCCAACTACCTCTTTCTAAAGACTGATATCTGTGATTATGAGCAGTTGAGGAAA
>JAAZLV010000080.1 GCA_012799155.1 Bacteroidales bacterium
GTGATCTCCTATCATTCGCTTGAAGATAGGATGGTGAAGAATTTCTTCCGCAGCGGTAATTTTGAAGGGACGCTTGTGAAAGATTTTTTCGGCAATGTGGAGACACCCTTTGAGCTGGTGAATCGCAAGGTGATTGTCCCCTCGGAGGAGGAGCAGAGAATGAATCCCCGCTCCAGAAGTGCAAAACTTAGGATTGCAATGAAGCTCTAAGCTTATTGCTAAGAGTTTATTCCATATACAATGAAACTGAAGTTCGATAACATACGCAAATCGTTTGTCCATGTTTTTGGGGGAAGTGTTCTCACTGAGAATTTCTTCCTCCGAAACATGCGGTTCATACTGGTTATCGTACTGATCATGTTCCTCTTTATCAGCCATCGCTATTCTGTATTGCAGAAGATGTCCGAGATAGAACGTCTCGAACGTGTGCTGAAAGATGCCCGCTACGAATCGCTCACCATCTCTTCAGCGCTTACCGAAGCGAGTCGCCAGGGAGAAATCGAGCGACGCGTGGAAGAGGCAGGACTGGAGTTGAAAGTGACCAACGAGCCGGTCTATCATTTGGGTAAATAGTTGATGATGATTATGAACGAGAAGAATGAACAGAACAAGAAAGTGAAGAAAGTGGCATTGGCGCGCTATGGTCTGATTGTCACCTTCTTACTGTTGTTCGCCGTGATGATTCTTTTCACTGCAGGTCGTCTGGCGTTCAGCGCAGAAGGAAAGCGATGGCGTGAGGTGGGAGAGAAGGAGACGGTTATTCGCGACAGGGTAATCCTTCCCGAGAGGGGCAGCATCTATACCCATGACGGCAGGTTGCTGGCTACAACCGAACCACTCTACAGCATATACATGGATTTCTGGGCTGACGGGATGGAGAAAGACACGCTTTACAAATATGTGGGTGAGCTCTCCCTGGCACTGGCGAAAAAATTCCCCAGTCGCACCGCTTCACAATACAAGAGTGTGATTCTCAATGGCTGGAAGATGCGTGAAGAGGAACAGCGGCAGATAGAAGAGAACAAGAAGAGAGGCATTGAAAAACGGGTGTCCATTCGATCGCGTTATGTGAAGATACTGAGTAATGACATCTCTTATGTCGATCTCAAGGAGGTGCGCACCTATCCTTTCTGGAATCAACGCTCCAATCGCAGTGGACTGATTGCAGAAGAGCGGAATGCACGTAAGAAACCTTTTGGCAACCTGGCTACACGTACTGTTGGCAACGTGTACAGGGATGTAGAAAAAGGGGGTGCCAGCGGTCTCGAGCTGAAGTATGATTCTCTCTTACGAGGTGTTCAGGGAGTGAAGTTTCGCCAGAAGATACAGGGCAAATGGATGGATGTGGTGGAGAAACCTGCAGAAGCAGGCTGGGACATCGTCACCACGCTCGATGCTGAAATACAGGATATCACCGAGCGGGCCCTCAGGGATAAGTTGATAGAGACGGAAGCCGAATCGGGTACTGCCATCATCATGGAGGTGAAAACGGGAGAAATCAAGGGGATAGCCAATCTCGACCGCATGAGCAACGGAGACTATGCGGAAGGAAACCCCAATGCCTTTTCCTATATGAATGAACCGGGTTCCACCTTCAAAACGGTGACTGCCATGGTAGCACTAGACGATGGGGTGATTACCCCCACCGACTCATTTCATGTAGGCAACGGGTTGTTCCAATACAACCGGCGATGGGTAAGAGACCATTATTGGCGACGGGGTCAGGATCGTGGTTATCTCACTGTTGCCGAGGGTTTGGCCGTCTCTTCGAACGTGGTGATGAGCAAGATTGCATTGAAAGGTTATGAGGATAATCCTAAGAAGTTTGTGGAGGGAATTGATCGTATCGGACTTCGGAAACAGTTGAAATGGGATGTGCCTCTCGAGGGGATTGAAGGTACCTCCTCCATCCGTTTCCCCGACGACAAGAACAACTACTGGTCGAAGACCACCCTCCCCTGGATGTCGTTCGGCTACGAGTCACAGGTACCTCCCATCTACATGTTGATGTTTTACAATGGCATAGCCAATGGTGGCAAGATGATCAAACCATTTATTGCGAAGGAGTTCGTGAAAGATGGTAAAGTGATTCAGAAGATGGAGGCAGAGGTGGTTAATGCGAAGATATGTAAACCGAACACGCTACAGCTGATTCATGAGATGCTGGTGGGTGTGGTTGAAGAGGGAACAGCCAAGGTGGTTGCTTCCGACTACTTCCAGGTTGCCGGCAAGACAGGCACCGCGCAGATTGCATCCGGCGGTGGGTACGGTGGTTATTATGTCTCCTTCAGCGGATACTTCCCTGCCGAGGAACCAATGTACACCATCTTTGTGGGGATTCGCAAACCCAAGGGTGTTCCCTCCGGTGGCGGGATGGCTGGCATGGTCTTCAAGAACATTGCCGAGCAGACCTACATCCGCAAGGTACAGCTCACCGTCGATGATTGCCCCGTGGACTCATTGCTCCAGAAGGATCCGTTGCTGAAGAACGGTAACTGGGATCATAATCGCAAGTTGCTTACCCTCCTTGGGTTACCTGCCGGTGAAACGGAAGAGCCGGCTGAGTGGGTGAAGGTGAAGAAGGACAGTATTGCTTATATGCCACAACCCTTGTCACTGAACGGATCACTGGTACCCGATGTACGTGGAATGGGAGCCCGTGATGCCCTCTATCTGCTCGAAGAGGCAGGTTTAAGGGTGCATCTCAGTGGCGCAGGCAGGGTGGTGTCACAATCCATCACTCCCGGAAGCAGGTTGGTGAAAGGGGTGACTATTGCACTCACATTAAAATAAACATAAGATATGAAACTCTCCACACTGATTGAATCATGCAAGATCGTTTCCCTTCGCGGAAACGAAGCGGCAGAGATCACTACTGTCACTTCCGACTCACGCCAAGTGGTGCCGGGAGCACTCTTCATTGCGGTTGAGGGAATCTGTACCGACGGTCATTCCTACATTGGCAAGGCTATTGAACAGGGAGCCCTGGTGGTTGTATACGACAAGCCGATGATCGAGGAGTATTTCTCACGAGTGACCTATGTGCAGGTGGAGAACAGTTCAGTTGCATTGGCACATATTGCCGCTGCCTGGCATGGTCACCCCTCACGGCAATTGAAACTGGTGGGAGTAACAGGTACCAACGGCAAGACTACCATTGCCACACTTCTCTGGCAGCTCTTCCGTAACAGAGGGTATGCAGCAGGTCTCATCTCAACGGTAGCCAACTATGTGGATGGTGAAAAGTATCCCACCAC
>JAAZLV010000422.1 GCA_012799155.1 Bacteroidales bacterium
ACATAAAGTGAATGGAGGTTATCCAGTTCTTCATCGGCCCGGATTGCATTCATGTCGGTATAGATGCCAAAACCCTCTTCAATTTCATAGTCGGCCAGGGTCAACCGTTTCCATTTGGCCAGGGAGTGTACGATCTCGGCATGTTTGTCGTTCATGTCCTTGATGGGAAAACGAACTGGGCGCTCCACGCCGTTCAGGTCGTCATTGATTCCGGTACCGCTCTCCACAAACAGAGGAGCGGTCACCCTTCTCAGCCGAAGCTCTGAAGAGAGATTGACCTGAAAGAAATCCTTGATGCTTTTGATTCCCAACTCGGTCTGTTTGAGATTCAACAGCGGTATGTAACCATATGGGATTTGCAATTTTGACATGCTATCTATCTATTATGAATCAATTTGAATCTGCAAAGATAGTATAAATTTTCATTTTGTCAAAGATAATCCCAAATAAAAGTACATTTTGATAATAGGGTTCAGCCCATTTCCATTGCACCCACCAGGTCGGTCACCGATGCAATGTTGTGTCGTAGGAGGTACTCCTCAATACCCTCTACAATCTTCACCGATGCTGAAGGATCGATAAAGTTATAGGTGCCCACCTGAATGGCTGTGGCTCCGGCCAGAATGAACTCAATGGCATCCTCCCAGTTACAGATGCCTCCCATGCCGATCACTGGTATCTTGACCGCATGAAAGACCTGCCAGACCATTCTCAGGGCGATTGGTTTGATGCAGGGACCGGAGAGTCCACCTGTTACGGTGGAGAGTTTTGGCCGTCTGCTCTCGGCATCGATGGCCATTCCCAGGAAGGTGTTCACCAGAGAGACCGAATCGGCTCCCTCTGCTTCCACTGAGCGTGCTATTTCGGTAATGTCGGTGACGTTGGGAGAGAGCTTGACGATCAAGGTGCCGGGATAGACATTGCGTACCGCTCTGGTGACCTGTGCTGCCGAGGCACAGGATGTACCGAAAGCCATGCCTCCCTCCTTCACATTGGGGCAGGAGATGTTGAGTTCGATGGCGGGTATCTTCTCAAGTCCCACCAGCTTCTCTGTACAGGCCACATAATCTTCTACTGTTGAGCCGGAGACGTTGACAATCATGTGGGTGTCATAATCCTTTATCAACGGGTAGAGATGCTCTACGAAATAATCGACCCCCTTGTTTTGCAGACCCACCGCATTGAGCATGCCAGAGGGCGTCTCGGCCATCCTTGGGTAGTCGTTCCCCTGTCGCGGCTCCAGGGTGGTACCCTTCACGAAAATGCCACCAAGGCGACCCAGATCCATGAAATCGGTATATTCGGTACCGTAGCCGAAGGTGCCCGAGGCGGTCATCACCGGATTGCGCAGTTGCATACTGCCTATTTTCACTTCTAATCGAGCCATGTCAGTTCATTTATGTCAAATACAGGTCCCTCGGTGCAAGCACAGACATTGCCACGGGTTGTTTTCTCCACACAGCAGAGGCAGGCTCCGAATCCGCATGCCATCAGGTTCTCGAGCGATGCCTCACACCTGATTCCCCTTTCATGGGCGTAGCGTGCCACCGCCACCATCATCGGCTTGGGACCACAGGTGAAGATGAAGTCATACTTTTTGTGCTGCAGTACCGAATGATGTGTCACGTATCCCTTCTCACCGAGAGAGCCATCTTCCGTGGTACAGTAGAGCGTACCATAATTTGTGAAGTCGGATCGCTGCAGGATGTTTTGTTCCGATGCTCCTCCCAGCAGGAAATCGCACGCTATGCCCCTCTCATGCAGCTTCTTTCCCAGGAACAGGAGGGGAGCCGTTCCCACACCGCCACCCACCAGCAGGTAGCTTCCGCGACTGGATGGGATGGTGAAGCTGTTACCCAGGGGAACCAGCATGTTGAGTCGCCCCTCGACAGCCATCTCACATATCTTTTGGGTACCTTCACCCACTGATTGTACCAGTAGCCAAATTTCGTTCCTTTCCGGTACTATGTTGTTGATTGAGATTGGTCTTCGCAGGAAGGTATGTTGAGCATTCTCCACCAATATCTGTACAAACTGCCCGGGAAGCATCTCCGGCAGCTGCTCATTGTCGCTGGGGACAACCTTTAACAGATGGTTTTGATCGTTCAGTTTTTCATTTGAGCGAACGGTGAAATCAAGTTGTTTCATCGGAATCATATCTTTGTTCGGTACAAAAGTACATCATAAATTTCAGATATGACGAATGGAAAGCAAATTTGACAATCACCCAATTTCAACTCATCTCTTGTGATGGAAATTCATTCTAGACGAACTCAACATCTAATTGTGGGGTGGTATAAATGTCTCAAACGTGTTGTCATTGTAGTAGATGATTATCTGTGTGATTTTCTTTTCACATTCTTTATACGACGCAACTCGCTTTTCATCAGTATCTTTCGTCTTTAAAGGGAGTTCTTTAAAGGCTGTTTCCTGCGCATGCTTCATTTCAACCTTACTCATGCCTTGTTCTGCCGTATCCTGGTGGAATAAATCGGGCTCTTTTGCGATTGTATCGGGATCGATGCCCTCTTTATAAATGGAACCGTTCCCATTGAGCAGCCACTCCGGATTGATGTAGTTCATTTCACCCAATATCTTTGTCACTACGTCCAGACTTGGATTGTTCCTGCCATTTAGTATATGGGAGATGACAGCACGGTTGATTTGCAATCTGTCGGCAAACTGTGTTGGCGACAGATGTTCGATTTCCATGATTTTTTTGATGCGATCTTTCATAGTGTCATTCTTTGGGCCTGTATGAATATTTATTCACTCCTCCAGTCAGTTCACAAATGTAAGAAATATATTTTACAAATGATAAAATGAGGGAGGTGGATTTGTAGTTTACAAAACCACCAACAGCACGAAACATTTGTAATATCACAATTCTACCAAATAGCTAAGTTGCTGGGGAGATAAATAATTAAAACTTAATATAATACCGGTATAATACTGATATATAGCATTATAAACATTATTTATCCTAGTTTTTTAACATAATATATCAAGAACGGATGCCATTTCCCGATACAAGCTAATGCATGGCTTTAGATAACATGTATTACTCTACTTATAACAGATATTTATCTATTAATTATACTATCTTTGAGCAATTGTTAAAGGAGAAACTTAAGAATTGTATTGTAAAATGGGATTGTAATCAGTAGTTGTATGCACAAATGTATTCCGTAATCCGCGAAACATATGTGATTTTCATTTCTACACTAATACATTTATTTGGT
>JAAZLV010000081.1 GCA_012799155.1 Bacteroidales bacterium
CTCACCAACCAGGAGTTCCGTTCGCTTGTGAACAAATAGAAGTAGACCATATGAAGCAGGAGTGAAATCCTGTTGCACACCCCAAAAGCGCATTGACTGCCTTTTGGGGTGTGTTCGTTAAAAAAAAAGCAATCATTGCCACAACCGGTGAAAAAAAACTAATTTTACACCCTGAAAACAGACATTAGA
This sequence comes from Bacteroidales bacterium, assembly GCA_012799155.1. GTDB lineage: Bacteria > Bacteroidota > Bacteroidia > Bacteroidales > Dysgonomonadaceae > Proteiniphilum. The sequence continues at coordinate 190 of JAAZLV010000081.1, forward strand.
CCAACACTGCACAATGATCCGTTCACTACAAATTAAACTGGTACTGAGTCTCGCACTGCTCGTCTTGATGCTGCTGGCGGCAGCAGTCATGTCGATGATGGAATTCCGCAACATGGGCGATTCGGTGAAAGGAGTGCTCAACAACAATTTCAGTTCCATCGAAGCGGCAAAAAGGATGATGGAGTCACTGGAACGTGAGGATAGCGGACTGCTTCTCTGGATCATCGGTGAGCGGGAAGAGGGATCCCAAACCATACTGGCATCGCATGCCATCATCTCGATCGTGGCAGCAATCCTGTTCGCCCTGCTGCTCTATTATTTTATCAGGATCTACTTTTTCCGGCCGGTAAAGCACCTCACGGAAAGCATCCGCGATTACTATCCCGAAAAAGGGAGGCTCGATGGTGGCATCGTGTCACGCGACGAGTTCAAGAAGCTCGAAGAGGAGATGAACAACCTCATCTCGCGCCTGTTGTGGCGAAGAGAACAACCTAAAGACTAAAAAAGATGGTACGCAATAGGGTTGTCATCAAGTATCTCGGTTATATCCTGCTGTTCAATGCATTGTTCTTGTTTATTGCCGCCCTCATCTCGCTCTACCAGCGGGAGAGCTCACTCAATGCGCTGCTGTTCAGTGCAACCATGTGTGCCGCCTTGGGCACCTTCCCCTACCTCTTTATTGAGAAAGTCGAGGAGCTGCGTTTTCATGAGGGACTGGCCATCAGTGTGCTGGGGTGGCTGCTCACCTGCATCGTAGGGATGATGCCCTACTACATCTGGGGAGGTGAGTTCACACTTGCCAACGCTTTTTTTGAAAGCGTCTCCGGATTCACTACCACCGGTGCCAGCATCCTTACCGACGTAGAGGTGCTACCCATGGGACTGCTCTTTTGGCGCTCCGCCACCTCCTTCATTGGCGGTGTGGGCATCATCCTGTTCGTGCTGCTGGTCCTCCCCGAAAAGAAAGGAGTACAATCCAGCTTCTACCGTGCCGAGGTCTCCGATCTCTCGAAGATGAGCTTCCGCACCCGTTCACGCCATATCGTGCGCATCATCGCCATCGTCTATTTCACCCTGATCATCACCGAGACCATCCTGCTGAAGCTGCTGGGCATGAGCTTCTTCGATGCCGTCTGTCACTCATTCTCCACAATCGCCACCTCCGGCTTCTCCACCCGCAACCAAAGCATCGCCGCCTTCAACAATGTCCGCATCGAGATGATCATCACCATCTTCATGTTACTCAGCAGCATGCACTTCGGACTCGTATATGCCACCATGACCGGCAAGAAGCACAACATCTTCACTTCCCGTCCCAGCAGGATGTACATGATTCTGGTCGCAGGCGGCATCCTGCTCATCGCCTTACAGCTGTTCAATGAAGCACAGTACAGCCTTGGCGATTCGTTCCGCTACGCCGCCTTCCAGGTGGTATCGCTTACCAGCACCACGGGGCTCGCCACCGCCGACACATCCCTCTGGCCGCTCTTCTCCATTGTGCTGCTCATCTACTTCTCGTTCCAGTGCGGCATGGTAGGCTCCACTGCCGGCGGCATCAAGTTTGACAGGATCTACCTCTTCTTTCACTCCGTCAGCAAGCAGCTGAAGCTGATCCTCCATCCCAACGGAATCTATGCCGTCAGGATGGACAAGAGAACCATCGAGCATGAGCTGGAACTGCAGGTCATGGTGTTCATCATCCTCTACATATTCACCTTCTTCGTCACCGCATTGCTGCTCACCCTCATGGGAGTGGATGGCGTGACAGCCTTCTCCGCATCCTTTGCCACCCTCGGGAACGTAGGTCCCGGTTATGGAGATGTGAGCTCCTTCGGCAACTATGCAGCCATGCCCGATGCGGCCAAGTACCTTCTCTCCGCCAACATGCTGCTGGGACGACTGGAGATCATGAACATCTTCGCCCTCTTCATGATGGCAGGCCGCAAATAACGATGAAATTTATTATCTTTGCATACTTTTTTACGAACCGATAGAGACAGAAACAACATGATGAATTTTGTGGAAGAGCTCCGCTGGCGCGGCATGGTACACGATGTGATGCCCGGCACCGAGGAGCTGTTACTGAAGGGACAGACATCCGGCTACCTGGGCATCGACCCCACGGCCGACTCATTGCATATAGGCCACCTTGTAGGGGTGATGATGCTCAAGCACCTGCAGCGCTCCGGACACACACCCGTAGCCCTTATAGGCGGTGCCACCGGCATGATAGGCGACCCCTCCATGAAGTCCGCCGAGCGCAACCTGCTCGACGAGGCAACGCTGCGCCACAACCAGGAAGCCATCAAGCAACAGCTTGCCAGGTTCCTCGATTTCGAGAGCGACATCCCCAACCGTGCCATCCTGGTCAACAACTACGACTGGATGAAAGACTACAGCTTCCTGAACTTCATCCGCGACATCGGCAAGCACCTCACCGTCAACTACATGATGGCGAAAGACTCCGTGAAGAAGCGGCTCAGTGGCGAGTCCAGTGAAGGGATGTCCTTCACCGAGTTCTCCTACCAGCTGCTGCAGGGCTACGACTTCCTGCACCTCTACCGCGAGAAGGGCGTGCGCCTGCAAGTGGGCGGCTCCGACCAGTGGGGCAACATCACCACCGGCACCGAGCTCATCCGCCGTGTGGAGGGAGGCGAAGCGTTCGCCCTCGTCTGCCCGCTCATCACCAAGGCCGATGGCGGCAAGTTCGGCAAGACCGAGAGCGGCAACGTGTGGCTCGACCGGCGCTACACCACCCCCTACCAGTTCTACCAGTTCTGGCTCAACGTGAGCGATGCCGATGCAGAGAAGTACATCAAGATCTTCACCTCCCTCACCCGTGATGAGATCGAGTCACTCGTCAGCGAGCAGCAAGCAGCACCCCACCTCCGTCCCCTGCAAAAGCGACTGGCCGAAGAGGTCACCGTGATGGTA
>JAAZLV010000423.1 GCA_012799155.1 Bacteroidales bacterium
ATTCGCTGCTTTGATTGAGAGGGCTGCCAGTTTATGGCAGCTCTCTTTTGTGTACAGCTCTTTTCAGCAAAGTATTAAAGAAAACCGCGGAGATTGCTCCCCGCGGTAAGTAATGGTTTTTTCAAATAAAGTACAGATTTGTTTCAGACTACTCCTTGTGCCATCATGGCATCGGCCACCTTCATGAATCCGGCAATGTTGGCACCTTTCACGTAGTTGATATAATTACCGTTGCGACCGTGGGCAACACACTGTTCATGGATATCGCTCATGATCTGATGCAACCACTTATCCACCTCCTCGTTGCTCCAGGAGATGTGCATTGCATTCTGTGTCATCTCCAACCCGGAACAGGCTACGCCGCCCGCATTCACCGCCTTGCCCGGTGCAAAAAGTATCTGATTCTCCACGAAGAAGTCAACTGCCTCAGCTGTACATCCCATGTTGGAAACCTCAGCCACCAACGTCACACCATTGGCTTTCAGCTGCTGCGCATCTTCCAGGTTGAGTTCATTCTGAATGGCACAGGGAAGTGCAATATCAACTTTGCATTCCCAAGGCTTCTTGTCAGGGAAGAAGACCGCACCGGGGAATTCATCTGCATATGGTGCCACTACATCGTTCCCGCTGTTGCGTAGCTCAAGCATGAAATCAATTTTTTCCTGTGTGTTGATTCCCTCCTCATCGTAGATATAGCCGTCGGGGCCGGAAATGGTCACCACTTTTGCACCAAGCTCTGTAGCCTTTGTGACTGCACCCCAGGCAACATTGCCGAAGCCGGAAACGGCAACAGTCTTTCCCAATAGGCTGATCTGATGTGCAGCACACATATTGTCCACGAAATAGAGAGCTCCGAAACCGGTTGCCTCAGGCCGCAGTCTTGAACCGCCAAACGACATCCCCTTACCGGTAAAGGTACCGGTATGTTCCCGGGCCAGTTTCTTATACATGCCGAACATGTAACCCACTTCGCGGCCGCCCACACCAATATCACCTGCCGGCACGTCGGTATCGGGACCGATGTTCCGCCACAACTCCATCACGAAAGCCTGGCAAAATCGCATGATCTCAGCCTGAGAACGACCTCTCGTAGAGAAATCGGAGCCCCCCTTGCCACCACCCATCGGAAGCGTGGTGAGTGCATTCTTGAAGGTCTGTTCAAATCCCAGGAACTTGAGTGAGGAGAGGGTTACCGAGGAGTGGAAGCGTATCCCCCCCTTGTAGGGTCCGATAGCGCCATTGAACTGAACGCGGTAACCGATGTTCACTTGTACTTTCCCGTTGTCATCTACCCAGGGTACCCTGAAGGTAAAAATACGGTCGGGTTCAACGATCCGCTCGATGATGCCCGCTTTTTCAAACTCGGGGTGCTGGTTGTAGACCTCTTCAATCGAGACCAACACTTCTCTCACTGCCTGTAGGTATTCCGACTCACCCGGGTGTTTCGCCTCGAGCTGTGTCATTATGTCATTCACTCTCATATAATAGAAGGTTATTTTGGATAATTGTTTGACAAAGGTATAGATTAATTTGGAATTATGACATCCGACAACAGCTTTTTAGCAAGAATTTTGATGGATTATCAACAGAATTCCCCATTAATATAACATTTTATATTACAGATATTTACTAAAGTATAATCAAACTACACTTTTCACTTCAAGTCTAATGAATTACGGCCTCCAAAATTACGTTTCATAATTATTTTTCGCTAAAATCTAAAAAAAAGAAAAACAGCCTTACCGTCTTCGACAGAGAAGAGAACTCAATTGCATAGAACAAACTTGCCATTCGGAAGAAAGTTTCGCTTTTCAGTCATAAATAGTTATTTTTGTAGAAGGAATCTCATTTAAGACGCATTGATGCATGGCAAAGAATAAACTGGCCAAATTTGCCGACATGGCC
>JAAZLV010000424.1 GCA_012799155.1 Bacteroidales bacterium
ACGTAGCCAAACCGTTCCAGTACCCTGTAGTGGGTCACCGCCGGCTTTCCCTGTTCACCTTCCGGGAAGACGCGCATCAGCATCCTGTCTCTCGGGTCACGCCCGATGTTCCCTTCAATGGTGCCGCTCTCCTTCTCCAGGTTGCCCCACACAAGTGCCACGTAGAGCCGCTTGGTCTCCTTCTTGAAGAACTGTGCCGACAGGTGGGTCTTGGCTTCAGGTGTCTTGGCCACCAGCAACAGCCCCGATGTATCCTTGTCGATGCGGTGTACCAGTCCCAGTCGCGGGTCATCCAGCTCCTTGATGTTGTCCCTGTGAAGGTGATAAGCCACTGCGTTGACAAGCGTGCCGGTATAGTTGCCATGCCCGGGGTGCACCACCATGCCTGCCGGCTTGTTGATCACCATCACGGTCTCATCTTCATAAGCGATGTTGAGTGGTATATCTTCCGGCAGGATCACCAGCTCACGGCGAGGTCGATCCATCACGATGGAGATCACATCGAGCGGCTTCACCTTGTAGCTGGCCTTCACCGGCTCGTCGTTCACCAGGATGCATTCTGCATCCGCAGCTTGTTGAATGCGGTTGCGTGAGATGCCTTCGATCCTTACCGAGAGGAACTTATCGATCCGAAGCAGGCTCTGTCCCTTGTCGGCCACGAAACGAAAATGTTCGTATCGTTGTCCATCTTCCCGGTTCTCTTCGTCAAAGATCTCTTCCTCGGAAAGCAATTCGTTGTCATCCAATTGGTCGTTTGTCACAAGCAGGCTCTTTAAAAAAAGGTGTCATCGATGTTTCCCCCATTGCCAAGTTCACGCTGACCGTTTGTTGGTTGTTGCGGGAGTGAGTTGTAGTCGTTCTCCATCGACAGCGAGTCTCTGTCGAACGCTTTTGTCACAACCAATGTGATCGGTGAGGCTGCCGGTATCTTCTCTTCAGCTGCCAGAGGCCTTCCATGGTATTTGACTGCTACCACCAGGCCGGCATATTCTGCCGGGATCTCTTCAATTGCAATCTGGTTGAACCCCATGGAGGTGAGCATGGCCATGGCCTGTCGCGTGGAATAATCGACCAGCTCAGGTACCGAAACCATTTGGGGGGTGCGGGAGTAGATGGTGATGTAGATGGCACGCCCTTCCTTCACCTTATTACCGGCCTTGGGTGTCTGATCGATGACGGCACCCGGCACCCCATCGCGGAAATAGACAGAGTCTACAATCTCCGCATGCAGTCCCTTGGCATGCAGCAGCCTGTTGGCCTCCTCTGCCTGCAGTCCACCCAGGGATGGAATCTCCACTTGTTGTCCATGGCGGGTGTATATGCTGAGAAACAGAAAAGCCAGCAGTGCCAGCAGCAGTGCTGCGGCTGCCATCTTCAATAGGTTCTTGATGATGCCACCCCCGAAGAGGCTTTTAGGTGATTGTTTTTTGCTCATATCGATCGATCAGTTTGCCGGATAAGTCAATTCTTCTGCAAAAATAGGAAAAATTACTGGCAGTGTGCCGGTAAAGGAGGGAAAAAGAAGCGTACACAGTGATATTGCAAAGAAGCAGAAACTAAAAAATAATGAAGCCGTCTCATCAAATCGGATGAGATGGCCATTATTCTGTTGGGTTGCGTTGTCGTTGCCATATTATTGGCAAGTATTTGTTCTAATATTGGTCGCTATCCCTTCATTATCCCCTCATACTTTTATGAGGGGATAATGAAGGGGTAATTAGGGTATGCCAGTGAATGTCTCCTGAAACCTCCAAGATGTAGCTACAATCTCTCTCAACTCAGCTTGCGCATCAAGCACGGGCAATAGGTGTGTCCACAGGGGTGAGCGTATTTGCCATTCTTTTCAACATGGCACAAAAAAAGAGAGACTGCCTCAATTTGGAGACAGTCTCATTTTTTTTCCGATTGAACAGCTCAATCTCAATATTCGTCGGATACCGATAATCTGGCACGTCCTTTGGCACGGCGTGAAGCAAGTACTTTTCTGCCGTTCTTGGAAGCCATGCGGCTGCGGAACCCGTGTTTGTTCTTTCTCTTTCTGTTTGAGGGTTGGAATGTACGTTTCATATATTACAATGTTTATGAGTTGTCGTTTGAATTTATGGGGTGCAAAAATAGAAAAAAAATCTGATTAAACCAATTTTAGAAGTACAAAAAAACATTTTTAGCTGATTTTGAAGTGGTAACCATAAATGAGTTAAAAATTTTAGGGAAAAATGCATTAAATGTTTTGCACTTTCAGAAAAAGGCTCTATATTTGCACCCGCAATTGAGACAGCAAGCTGTTGCGCCTGGGTTCACGCCCGCCAAAAGGCCCATTCGTCTATCGGTTAGGACGCCAGATTTTCATTCTGGAAAGAGGGGTTCGATTCCCCTATGGGCTACAAGAAATAAAAAAGAATTTTATATACGCGTCAATCAAAATGGCAAATCACAAATCATCAGAAAAAAGAATCAGGCAGACCAAAGTACGTCGTTTAACAAACCGGTATGCTTCCCGTACCACTCGTAACCAGGTGCGCAAGTTCCGTACCCTGACTTCGAAAGAGGAAGCTGTTAAGCAGTACCCCGCGGTTTGTTCCATGTTGGATAAGCTGGCGAAGAAGAATGTCATTCACCAGAACAAGGCCAACAACCTGAAGTCGAAGCTGGCTGCTCACCTGAACAGCTTAAGCTGATTGCCTTTCGCAATGAAAAGATATTTGAGCCGGACAAATTTGTTCGGCTTTTTTCATATGTGCAATACAGCCCACAAGCGTTGTGCAATTTAATATTGAAGTTATGATCAAGCATCTGGTAATGTTTAAGCTGTCTGAAGAGGCAGAGGGCCGTTCAAAGGCAGAGAATGCACGCATCATCAAGGAGCAACTGGAGGCGTTGCAGGGGGTGATCCCTGAGATCCGCAGGATGGAGGTGAAGATCAACCATGAGGCGGCATCTGGTGAGAACTATGACATCCTTTTGGAGAGCGAATTTGATTCGCTCGAAGATCTGCAGCGTTACGCCATTCATCCTGATCACCTGAAGGCAGGTGAGTATGTTTCGAAGGTTCGTACGGCGCGGGCAGCGATCGATTATGAGGTATAACATCAATGGTTTGATGTAGTTGGTGTAAAAACGGGCGTAGCGTCCGTTTTTTTTTATTTCCTGCCGGTGATACTTGCCTCTAAAAAAACAAAAAACGGTTGCCGGAGAGCCGTTTTTTTTGTATATTTGTTCGTTTTTAATGCAGCATTGAAAGCCTCTCTAAGGCATTCAACTATAAAGTGATATAATTTAGCAAAACAATATGTCAGAAGAAGAATTGAAATCGGCTAGCGGGAATTATTCCGCGCAAAATATCCAGGTGCTGGAGGGACTTGAAGCGGTACGGAAGCGTCCCGCCATGTACATCGGCGATGTGAGTGAGAAAGGGTTGCACCACCTGGTTTACGAGGTGGTTGACAACTCAATCGACGAAGCATTGGCCGGTTATTGTACGGAAATCAATGTCTTCATCAACGAAGACAATTCCATCACTGTAAAGGATAACGGGCGCGGTATCCCGGTCGACTTTCACGAGAAAGAGAAGAAGTCGGCCCTCGAGGTGGTGCTCACCGTGCTCCACGCCGGGGGTAAGTTCGACAAGGGATCGTACAAGGTCTCCGGGGGACTTCATGGTGTTGGTGTCTCCTGTGTGAATGCCCTTTCCATTTACCTGAAAGCAGAGGTTTACAAGAACGGGAAGATATATGTGCAGGAGTACTCTCAGGGAAAACCATACTCTGATGTACAGGTCATGGGTGAAACGAAGGAGACTGGCACGGTGATCACCTTCAAGCCTGATGACACCATCTTCACCGTCATGGAGTACCGTTACGACACGCTGGCCACCCGTCTGCGGGAACTGGCATTCCTGAATGCGGGACTCACACTGACGCTTACCGACAAACGCCATCCCCGTGAAGATGGAACGTTCAAGACCGAACGGTTCTACTCAGAAACAGGGTTGGAGGAGTTCGTGCTCTACATCGACAAGAACAAGGATTCACTCATCCAGGATCCCATTCACATCACCACCGAGAAGAATGGCATCCCGATTGAGATAGCCCTGACATACAATGATACCTACAATGAGAATATCTTCTCTTATGTGAACAACATCAACACCATTGAGGGGGGAACCCACCTCACCGGTTTCCGCAGAGGTCTTTCACGCACGCTGAAGAAGTATGCCGAGGACTCCAGGATGCTGGAGAAGGTGAAGGTGGAGATCAGCGGCGATGACTTCCGCGAAGGACTCACCGCAGTACTCTCCGTGAAGGTGCAGGAGCCACAGTTCGAGGGACAGACAAAGACCAAGCTGGGCAACAGCGATGTGATCGGGGCGGTGGACCAGGCCATTGGTGAGGCACTCAAGTACTATCTCGAGGAGCATCCCAAGGAGGCGAAGGTGATCGTGGAGAAGGTGATTCTGGCAGCCACGGCACGCCAGGCAGCACGCAAGGCACGTGAGATGGTGCAACGCAAGTCGCCCCTCTCGGGCGCGGGACTGCCGGGTAAGCTTGCCGACTGTTCCAGCAAGAATCCCGCTGAGAGCGAGATCTTCCTGGTGGAGGGTGACTCTGCCGGCGGTACTGCCAAGCAGGGCCGCAACCGTATCTTCCAGGCGATCCTGCCCCTGCGCGGTAAGATCCTCAACGTGGAGAAGGCGATGCCCCACAAGGTGCTGGAGAGCGAAGAGATCAAGAACATCTACACCGCACTGGGCGTTACCATCGGCACCGAGGATGACTCCAAGGAGCTCAACATTGCCAAGCTGCGTTACCACAAGATCATTCTGATGACCGACGCCGACGTCGACGGCAGCCACATCGACACGTTGATCCTCACCTTCTTCTTCCGTTACATGCGGGTGTTGATTGAGAACGGTTATGTCTATATAGCCACACCACCGCTTTACCTCTGTAAGAAGGGGAAAGTGGAGGAGTACTGTTACAACGAGCGTCAACGAAGGGATTTCATTGACAAGTATGGCGACGGCAACGAGAATGCCATCCACACACAGCGATACAAAGGTCTCGGTGAAATGAACGCCGAACAGTTGTGGCACACCACGATGAACCCGGAGAACAGGCTGTTGAAGCAGGTGACAATTGAGAATGCCGCCGATGCCGATATCATCTTCACCATGCTGATGGGCGAAGAGGTGGCTCCCCGACGTGAGTTCATCGAAGAGAACGCTACCTACGCCAACATTGACGCATAACCTATATCTTCTATGACGCGATGAAGCGACCACCCGCACTGAAAGAACATGACAGCGCCGTGATCCTCTCCCCCGCGGGGAGGATTGATGTGCGGTATGTGGAGGGGGCAGCAGGATTGCTGAAACGGTGGGGCTTGCAGCCCATCATTGCGCCACATGCATTGGGTAAACA
>JAAZLV010000425.1 GCA_012799155.1 Bacteroidales bacterium
GCAAATTATCACCCAGCCGCATTGCCGGAGTAGACAATAAAGCGGGATGGATGCCGAGGAACTGGGATGAGGTGTCGGCAGATACCGGTATCGGGAACCCCAGTAAATCGACTGCCGAAAAGGGAAAACGCTATGTGCAGGCAGTGGTGCAGAAGATCACCTCCCTGCTTGTTGACCTGAAAAGGGTGTGAAGTCCGTTTAATTCAGAATACAGGTAATAAAGGCCTCATTTGCTTTTAAAAGAGCGCAATTTGTCCTATTTTTGTTCCCTGAATCCCAGGACGATCAAAAGCCATGGAAGTGCAGCAGAGAAGCATCAGAATAAACCTCAAAATAATAATTAGTAACAAAGTATGAGCAAACAGAGAGAAAAACTTTTCACAGATTTTCCACCCGTCACCACCCGTGAATGGATGGATGTCGTCACCAAAGACCTGAAGGGTGCCGACTTCCAGAAAAGACTGGTATGGAAGACCAACGAAGGGTTTCATGTGAATCCCTTCTACCGTGCTGAGGATGTGGAAGGAAATCCCGCGCTGGATAATCTGCCGGGAGTGTTCCCCTACGTGCGGGGTACGAAGAAGGAGAATGTGTGGTATGTGCGTCAGAACATTGACGTGGTCGATTTTGCAACAGCAAACAGGAAAGCTGTGGCATTGCTGGAGAGGGGTGTGACCTCGCTGGGCTTTCACCTGCCGAAGAATGAACTTTCGGCGGAGAATCTTGCGGTACTGCTCAACGGCATCGCTCTCGACAAGGTGGAGCTGAATTTCAGCACCTGTATCTCACGCACCATTGAGCTGGCCAGACTGGTGGTCGATTATGTGAAGGGCTGCAACTTGGATCCGATGAAATGTTTCGGATCGATCGAGTTTGATCCTTTCAGGAAGATCCTCAAGAAAGGTATCGATGAGCCCGCCTGGGTGGAGAAAGCAGTGGAAATGGTACAGATCACCGCCCCACTGCCACGTTATAAGGCGATCAATGTTACCGGTAGCCGGATGAATGACGCAGGTGCTTTTGCATACCAAGAGCTGGGTTACAGCCTCTCCTATGGCAACCAGGTGCTCTCGAAGTTGATAGAGAGAGGAATAGATCCCTCACTGGCAGCTAAGAAGATCAAATTCGACCTAGGTGTGGGCTCCAACTACTTCATGGAGATTGCCAAGTTCCGTGCCGCCCGCTGGCTCTGGGCCGAGATTGTCAACGCTTACCGTCCCCCTTGTCCCCACGATTGTGACAACAAAGCTCCCGACGGTACCTGCCGCTGTGCCGCCAAGATGAACATACATGCCATCACCTCACGTTTCAACCAGTCGCTTTACGACCCTTATGTGAACCTGTTACGCACCCAGACTGAAGCCATGTCGGCAACGATTGGCGCGGTCGACTCGCTGACAGTGCGTCCATTCGACGAAGCGTTCGAGACACCCACCGCCTTTGCCGAACGTATTGCCGTGAACCAGCAGCTGCTGCTTAAGGAGGAATCACACTTCGACAAGGTGACTGATCCCTCTTCCGGCTCCTACTACATTGAGACGCTCACCGTTTCGTTGGCGGAACAGGCTTGGAAGCTTTTCTTGGAAACAGTGGAAAATGGCTTCTACGAAGCACTTAAGGCAGGCAACGTGCAGGATGCAATCAATGCTTCTGC
>JAAZLV010000426.1 GCA_012799155.1 Bacteroidales bacterium
ATCCTTATACCCACTCCCATCATTATAGGAGTGGATATAAGGGTGCAATAAGGGTGCAATAAGGCTAGAGGCTCCGAGAACCCTGTCTCGTCCTGTTTTTTGTCCTGGAATGGGGTTAGAATAATTGAGACTTAAAACAAAAAAAAGCCGTCTCATATTTCATGAGACAGCCTCTTTCTTAGTAGGGAGTCTGGGATCAGTTCCGCGTGATTACTCTTCCAGGAAGTTGGGATAGAGGTAGTCGGTAGCCGGCACAAAGGTCTCCTTGATGCATTGTGGCGATACCCAGCGCAACATGTTGAATACTGAACCTGCCTTGTCGTTGGTTCCTGAGCCGCGGCCACCGCCGAAGGGTTGCTGATCAACCACTGCACCTGTGGGCTTGTCGTTGATGTAGAAGTTACCGGCGGTGTGCATCAACCGTGTGGTCATCTTTTCAATGCGATTCCTATCGGCTGAGAAGATGGCACCTGTGAGTGCATAGTCTGTGGTGGTGTCGAGGATATCCATCGTTTCCTCCAGATTGTCAGGTTCATAAAGATAGACAGTGAGAATGGGGCCAAAAAGTTCTTCTCGCATGGTAATGTAGTCCGCCTTTTTCGCCAGGATTACGGTGGGCTGGATAAAGTAGCCTTCCGTTTTGTCGTATGTGCCACCACAGACGATTTCTGCATCGGGGGATGCTTTGGCATCGTCGATTACGGCTGCCAGCTTGTCGAACGACTCTTCGTCGATCACTGCGTTCACAAAGTTGCTGAAATCTTCCACCACGCCCGTCTTGATTCTGGCGAGATCATCAGTGACATATTGCCTTACCTCCTCCCACAAGTTGGTGGGGATATAGGCGCGTGAAGCGGCAGAGCATTTCTGTCCCTGGTACTCAAAAGCGCCACGGGTGATGGCGGTGGCCACCTGCTTCGCGTTGGCACTCTCGTCAGCCAGGATATAATCCTTGCCTCCGGTTTCACCCACGATGCGGGGATAGGATTTGTAACGTCCGATGTTGCCGGCGATGGTCCCCCACATACCGTTGAAAACAGCTGTCGAGCCGGTGAAGTGGAGACCTGCAAAGTCGCGGTGATTGAACACCACTTCGGCTGCTTCCCTGCCACCGGCGTAGACAAGGTTAATCACCCCGTCAGGGAGTCCCGCCTCCTGTAGTACCTTCATGATGAGGTGAGCCGACCAGACAGCGGTCTTCGAAGGTTTCCATACCACCGTGTTGCCCATCAGCGCGGGGGCTCCACCCAGGTTGCCGGCTATTGATGTGAAGTTGAACGGAGTAAGTGCGAAGATGAATCCTTCCAGGGGCCGCCATACCATCCTGTTCCAGATGCCGGGTGATGAGTTGGGTTGCATCCCGTAGATCTCAACCATGTTCTTTACATTGTATCGATAGAAGTCCACCAGCTCACATACCGCGTCGATTTCCGACTGATAGGCATTTTTCGATTGTCCTATCATGGTCACGGCATTGAATTCACTGCGATAGGGACCTGCAATCAGCTCGGCAGCTTTGAGGAAGATGGCTGCACGGCTCTCCCAATGCATAGCCTCCCATGCCGGCTTGGCTTTCAGTGCTGAATCGATGGCCATTTGCACATGACTCTTGTCTCCCTGGTGGTAGTGTCCTAGTAGTTGCCGGTGATTGTGAGGGGGG
>JAAZLV010000427.1 GCA_012799155.1 Bacteroidales bacterium
AAGGGGAAACACCACATGGTACATGCCTAAAAAACCATACCGGATTGACTTTCCCAATAAGACCTCCCTCTTTGGCTTACCCAAGGCGAAAAAATGGATCCTGCTTGCCAATTATCAGGACCCCACATTGCTGATGAACGATGTGGCATTCCAGCTGGGACGTATCTTCGGGTTGGAATTCAATCAATCCTCCATTCATGTTGAGTTGTTCCTCAACGGGACCTACAGAGGCAACTACCAGCTTACCGAACAGAAGGAGGTAGGTGAAGGAAGGGTCGACATTGACACTAACGGAGGCTTTATGGTGGAGCTGGACGCCTATTTCGATGAAGATTACAAGTTCCGTACCACTCGCCTCAATCTGCCCGTCATGGTTGCTGAACCTGAGCTGAACAACGAATCGGAGATGGCGTATATCAGAGAGGCGATGCAGGGACTTGAAGATGCGCTGTTTGAAGCCGACTTCCCCAACAACTCCTTCGAGGAGCACACCGATGTCGAGTCGCTGATCAACTTCATGCTGATCAATGAGCTGGTTCGCAACCAGGAGCTGGAACATCCCAAGAGCACCTACTGCTATAAGGAGGCGGATTCGAAAATCAAGTGGGGTCCGTTGTGGGATTTTGACTGGGCTTTCGGTTACAACGGATACAATGCCTACTTTGTCACCAAGAACAGGATCTTTTATCAGGGGAACAGTGATCCCAGACCCGGTGCCCGTTTCTTTACCAGGTTTATGGAAATACCGTCGTTCCGCACTAAATACAAAGAGCGATGGAAAGAAATCAAACCGCAGGTGGATGGAATCACTGATTATATTGAAACGATGGCAGCGAAACTGGATAAATCGCAGGCGGAGAACTTCAAACTGCCGGATGCCACGCCCGTCACCAAGAACAATAGCTATCAGGAGTTGATCCGGCAGATGAAAAAGTGGATGGATGAACGCATCGCTTTCATCGATTCGGAGATCGAAACAATCTGACCTATGGCCGTCTCATCAATCATGAGACGGCCTTTTTTTTGTCGGTCAGTTGCTCATGCGGCTGATCTCCCGGTCGCCGGCACCGTTGCCCTTATATCGGTTCTTGGTCGCGTTGAACTTGTAGCGTACCGTTAACTCCAGCTCGCGACTGTCCCACTCGGAGTACTGGAAGATGTCGAGCCGGTCGTTGAAGGCGAAGATGCCCATCTTGCGGCCGTGAAAGAGGTCGTGACCCTTGAGGGTAAGCGAGAGCTTCTCCTCGAAGAATGATTTGGTGATGCCTGCATCGACAATGTACTGGTTCCTTGTGGTGCGGAAATTCTGATGGAACCCCTTGCCCTGAAAGCGGGAATCGAGGGTGACCAGAAACCCTTTGGGCAATGTGAAGGAGTTGTTGAAGGATGCGATGGGCATGGGGCGGCTCATTTGCACCTGCTCGCCCCGAATCTCCATCTCCAACCGCTGTGCGGTGAAACCGATGCTTGCCTGGGGACTCCATATCCCCACCTTGGGCGATGCCGTGAGGAAAGCCGAGAGGCTGGGTATCTGCCGGATGTTGATATTCGACAAGAGTGTCACTGCCGGGTTATCCTCCAATTGTTCCGCCCACTGTATGATGGCATTCTTCTCCTGCTTCCAGGATACCGCAAGCTGCAGGAAGCGCCAGGAGCTCATCAGCGAGACATCGTGCAGGGTGGTGGGTTTCAGGAAGGGATTGCCGGTTTGCATGGTATAGCGGTTGGCATAGAAGATGTTGCTGCCCATTTGCCAGTAAGCCGGTCTAACCGTCTTTACTGAATAGCTCATCTGCAGTTGCACGTTGCCGAAGCGGTTGCTGTAGGTGAGTGCGGGAAACCATTGTGCATAACTCCTGCTCAGCTCATCGTCACGCAGCCCGTCACGGAAATAGTCCCAGAACACATCTTCATAACGCAGCCCGGCGGTGATCTGCCCGATGGGTGTGGCACGGTTGTACTCGGCAAAGAAGGAGAGGTTCTGGTCGTGTATCTCCGTACCGGAGGAAGGGATCAT
>JAAZLV010000082.1 GCA_012799155.1 Bacteroidales bacterium
ATCGAGGAAGAAGCCATTGATACGGACCTGATTAAAGGAACCCTCACCGAGATGGATGGGGAGCAGGTGAAAGCTGAGGGAGAGGTGATTGAAAATGCCATCCTGATGCCCTCCTATGTGAAAGACGAGACAACAAGGAATAGCTTCATCGGCGCCAAGGTAGGTGCCAGCGTTGTTTTCAACCCGCTGAACGCATATGACAACAACAAGGCCGAGGTAGCCTCTCTGCTACAGACCACCAAGGAGCAAGTTGGCGAAACCACTTCCGACTATCGTTTCGACATCAAGGAGGTAACCCGTTACAAGGAAGCCGAAATGAACCAGGAGCTGTTCGACAAGGTGTTGGGAGAAGGAGTAGCCACGTCGGAAGAAGATTTCCGGGAGAAGATATCAGCAGAGCTGACACGTCAGTTCAAACCCAGTGTGGACCACCTCTTCATTCATCAGGCAAAGGATCTGATCGTGGAGAAGATGAAGGATGTCGCTTTCCCCGACGCGTTTCTGAAACGTTGGTTGCTGGAGAGCAGTAGTGAACGTACCGAGGAACAGTTGGAGGTTGATTATCCAAAGATACTGGAAGACCTCAAGTTCCACATCGCCAAACAGAAGATCGTAGAAGAGAACGACCTCAAGGTGGAGTATCAGGACATTGAAGCACTGGCTGCCGAGGTGGCCAAAGCACAATTTGCACAGTATGGCATGACCAACCTGCCGGCTGATGTACTGCAGAACTACACCAAGAGCCTGCTCGAAAAGGAGGAAACGGTTCAGAACCTGGTTGAAAGAGCCACTGAGGACAAGGTAATCGAATGGCTGAAGGCCAACGTGACTGTCGTTGAACAAGATATTGAATCCAAAGCGTTCAACGATCTGATGAGCGAGCATTCCCATACGCACCATGAAGAGGTGGAGGATGAAACGGAGGCAACAGACGCATCAGAAGAATAAACTGACATAACAGATTAAAATTCAACAATTCGTTATATATTTGTTTGTCAATTCTCTTTTGAGGATTAACTGTCAATGATTCCAGGAATTTAGATTCCGGCACTATCTTTGCAACTACAGATTTATTTCCACATTGTTGAATTAATAAAGAGCAATATGCAAGACGATTTTAGAAAATATGCGGTAAAGCATCTGGGCATGAACAGCTCCAGACTGGACAGCTACATCAACATCACCAGTCAGGGTGGCGGTTACATCTCCCCTACCATCATTGAGGAGCGTCAACTGAACGTGGCACAGATGGATGTCTTTTCACGACTGATGATGGACCGCATCATCTTCCTGGGGACAGCTATCGACGACTATACAGCCAACGTGATCCAGGCACAGCTGCTTTACCTCGACTCTGCCGACCCCGGTAAGGATATCTCAATCTACATCAACTCCCCCGGCGGTTCAGTATATGCCGGACTGGGTATTTACGACACCATGCAGTTCGTATCGAGCAACATCTCCACCATCTGTACCGGTATTGCAGCCTCCATGGCGGCCATATTGCTGGTTGCAGGGAGTGAAAAGAAAAGGTTCGCACTCACCCACTCGCGCGTGATGATTCACCAACCTCTGGGAGGTGTTCAGGGCCAGGCTTCCGATATCGAGATTACGGCTCGTGAGATCGCCAAGATCAAGCAGGAGCTCTACCAGATCATCTCCACTCACTCCGGCAAGCCGGTTGAAGATGTATCGCGTGACTCCGACCGTGACTTCTGGATGACCGCAGCCGAAGCTAAGGCCTATGGCATGGTAGATGATGTACTGGTAAGAAAATAATTACACCCCGATGGCTAAAAAGTCAAATAGCAGCAACCATTGCAGTTTCTGTGGAAGAAGTGAGCAGGAGGTCAACCTGTTGATCTCCGGCATGACCGGTTACATTTGCGACATGTGTGCTGAACAGGCTCATGCAATCGTTGACGAAACTTTCAAAGGCAATAAAAAGAACGACCTGGGGATCAAGCTTGAGTCGCTACCCAAGCCGGCACAAATAAAGGAGTTTCTCGATCAGTACGTAATCCGCCAGGAGAATGCAAAACGTTTTCTTTCTGTGGCAGTTTACAATCACTACAAACGAATCCTGCAAAAGAATTTGAAGGATGAGGTAGAGATTGAGAAATCGAACATCATCATGGTGGGTGCCACCGGTACGGGCAAAACATTGCTGGCCCGCACCATTGCCAAGTTATTGCATGTACCCTTTACCATTGTCGACGCCACCGTACTCACCGAGGCCGGATATGTGGGGGAAGACATTGAAAGCATTCTCACCCGTCTGCTGCAGGTAGCTGACTATGATGTGAATGCAGCTGAAAGGGGTATCGTCTTCATTGATGAGATCGACAAGATTGCCCGCAAAAGCGACAACCCCTCCATCACCCGTGATGTGAGTGGTGAAGGGGTACAACAGGGGCTGCTGAAGCTGCTGGAAGGATCGGTGGTAAACGTACCACCCCAGGGAGGGCGCAAGCATCCGGAGCAACGGATGATCGCAGTCAATACCAAGAATATCCTCTTCATCTGTGGCGGCGCCTTCGATGGCATAGACAAGAAAATCGCACAGCGTCTCAACACACGTGTGGTGGGTTACGCTGCCAGCAGCCAAAAAGCCAATATCGACCGGGACAACATGCTGCAATATATCACGCCATTGGATCTGAAATCGTTCGGTCTGATTCCCGAAATCATTGGCAGGCTCCCCATCCTCACCTATCTTGAGCCACTCGACAGGGAGGCATTGCTTCGTATTCTTATAGAACCGAAGAACTCAATCATCAAGCAGTATCAGAAGCTGTTCGAAATGGATGGTGTGGCACTCAGCTTTGAGCAGGAAGCATATGAATATATCGTGGACAAGGCGATCGAATTCAAACTGGGGGCACGTGGCTTGCGTTCCATTGTGGAGGCGATCATGATTGATGCCATGTTCTCTATCCCCTCAGAAGAAAAGAAGAAACTGCATGTCACCCGCAAATATGCCGTACAACAACTTGAAAAATCAGACCACCATCATCTGAGGGTGGCCTAATGCTCTTGATGTTCCACGGATAGTACAAAACCTGCTGTCTTATAAACAAGCGGTTCCCAACAGAAAAAAACGCATGGTCTCCCTGCGTTTTTTTATTGCATTCCCCTTTTTGTTATTGTATATATGAAATACTTTTTTAATTTTGTATCAGCCTTTCGGTGACAACCTTCTTATCGCAGGGACATGGGCACAATGGGAAAACAAGATTCAATACACAAGGGTTTAAAGAAATATTTTGGCTTTGATACTTTTAAAGGCAATCAGGAAGCCATTATTACAAGCATCCTCTCCGGCCACGATACGTTTGTACTGATGCCGACAGGGGGAGGCAAGTCGTTGTGTTACCAGCTGCCTGCACTGCTAATGGAAGGTACCGCCATCATCATCTCACCATTGATTGCTCTGATGAAGAATCAGGTGGATGCCATGCGCAATTTCAGTGAAGAAGACGGTATTGCCCATTTCCTCAACTCCTCTCTCAACAAGCAGGAGATTGAAGAGGTGAAACGGGATATCCTTTCTGGCAAAACAAAGATGCTTTACGTGGCACCTGAATCACTCACCAAAGTGGAGAATGTGGAGTTCCTACGCTCTGTTCCCATCTCCTTTTATGCGGTGGATGAAGCCCACTGTATCTCCGAGTGGGGACATGACTTCCGACCCGAATACCGGCGTATCAGACCCATCATCGGTGAGATTTCTCCCCGTCCCATCATCGCTCTGACCGCCACGGCAACACCAAAGGTGCAACATGACATACAAAAGAACCTGGGAATGAGTCATGCAGCCGTCTTCAAATCTTCCTTCAATCGCCCCAACCTGCAATATGAAGTAAGACCCAAGACGGAGCAAATTGACCGGGAGATCATCAAATACATCCTATCACAAGGAAGAAAATCGGGTATCGTCTATTGCCTGAGCCGAAAGAAGGTGGATGACTTTTCCGAGATCCTACAGGCAAACAATATCAGGGCACTCCCCTACCACGCAGGTATGGATGCGGCAACACGCAGCTCCAACCAGGATGCCTTCCTGATGGAAAAGGCCGATGTGATCGTTGCAACGATTGCCTTTGGCATGGGGATTGACAAACCAGACGTACGATACGTCATTCACTATGACATACCCAAGAGTCTGGAGGGTTACTACCAGGAGACAGGACGTGCCGGACGTGATGGAAGGGAAGGCCGATGTATTGCTTTCTATTCCGAAAAAGACCTGCAGAAGCTGGAACGTTTCATGCAGGGCAAGCCCGTCTCTGAACAGGAGATAGGCAAACAACTGCTGCTGGAGACAGCAGCATATGCCGAGACATCGGTGTGCCGGAGAAAGATGCTGTTGCATTACTTCGGTGAAGATTATTATGAAACAAACTGCGAGCATTGTGACAATTGTTTAAATCCAAAGAAGAAAGTGGAAGCGAAAGAACTATTGATTACGGTATTGGAAGCGATTTCAGTATTGAAAGAGAAACAGAAAGCCGATTACTTGACCGATTTCCTGATCGGAAAAGAGACTTCCGATATTGAGACATACGGACACAACGAACTGGAAGAATTCGGTTCCGGATCAGATGAAGAAGCCGATACCTGGGAGACAGTAATCCGTCAGGCACTTCTGGACAACTACATGAAGAAGGACATCGAGAACTACGGCATTCTCAAGATTACCAAGAAAGGAAAAGATTTCCTGAAGAACCCTGTTTCATTTAAAATCACCAGAGATGATGAAGATGAGGATGATATGGGTGATTTGGAAAGTGAAGTTTCAGATGTGCTGGGGTCTGGTGCAGGCAGTGGCGGTGCAGCCGATCCGGTGCTATTCTCGATGATGAAGGACCTGAGGAAAAAATTGTCGAAGAAACTTAATGTACCTCCCTACGTCATCTTCCAACCCTCCTCGCTGGAAGCGATGGCTACCTCATATCCCATCACCCTCGAAGAGTTGCAAAACATTCCGGGTGTAGGTGCAGGTAAAGCAAAGCGTTACGGCAAAGAGTTCGTAGACCTCATTCGCAAACATGTGGAAGAGAATGACATCACCCGTCCCGAAGACCTGCGTGTAAAGACGGTCGCCAATAAATCGAAACTGAAAGTATCGATCGTGCAGGCCATCGACCGCAAGGTTGCTCTTGACGACCTTGCGGAATCGAAAGGTATCGACTTCAGCGAAATGCTCAACGAGGTGGAAGCAATTGTTTATTCGGGTACAAAGATCAACATCGACTACTTTCTCAATGAAGTGATGGATCAGGACGTACTACAGGACATCTATGCATACTTCAAGGAGGCGGAGACAGATAGCCTGGAAAGTGCACAGGAAGAGTTCCCGGAGTATACCGATACCGAGATCAGACTGGTACGTATCAAGTTCTTTTCCGATATGGCCAACTGATCAGTTTGCAACAATTTAAACATATTCACACCAGTATCGTTATGAAAGATAGACGAAAGGTGTATGGATTATGAAATATTTACAAGAGATAAACAGTCCCGACGATCTAAAAAAACTCAAGATAGAACAACTCGAAGAGGTTTGTGAAGACCTGAGGGAATTCATCATTGATCATCTCTCCCACAACCCGGGCCATTTTGGTTCGAGCCTGGGTACCGTTGAGTTGACCGTGGCGCTACACTACCTCTACAACACTCCCTACGATCGCCTGGTATGGGATGTGGGACACCAGGCATATAGCCATAAAATCCTTACAGGTAGGCGTGATCTCTTTCATACCAATCGGAAACTGGGGGGTCTCTCCGGTTTCATCAACCCGGCTGAAAGCGAATACGATACCTTCTCGGTGGGACATGCTTCCACCTCCATCTCTGCCGCACTGGGTATGGCTGTTGCGGCATC
>JAAZLV010000428.1 GCA_012799155.1 Bacteroidales bacterium
CTGGAGCGTAAGAAGTTAAGCCTTGATGACCTGAACAACGACGGTCATGCCTATTAGGTTCTCTCAAAACTGAATCATGAGGGTGGGGTGCATTAACATGCCCCCCCTTTTGTTTTGGTAAGCTCATTTTCGACTGGAAAAAGGGCTGATGTCAATAATTAAGTGTAATTTTGCACAAGAATATAACAGCATTCTTATATGGAGAGAAGATATTTCCTGCTGCTGCTCAGCTCTCTGATGATTGCCGCAACATTACTCATAAGTTCCTGTGGTGGAGATGGCAATGGTATGAACCGGGCGGCCAATAAACTGACATTGGACACCATCCGCATCGAATCGCGTCGCCACCTGGCAGGTGACACTGCCAATCCCTACTGTGACATCCGTCTGCATGTCATCTATCCCATTGGCAGTGATGATGCAAACCTGGATACCCTACAGAGCTACTTTGTAACGGCACTGTTCGGCCCTGCATATCAGAATCTGAAACTGACAGAGGCCGTTGAGGAATATGTCAGAAACTATTCGGAGAACTATAGCCGTGATGCAGCCATCTATCGTGAGAATGCGGGATTAGTTGTGACACCCGATCCACTGGTAGAGGACAATGTACAGGATCATGATCATGAAGATCTTTCCACCGCAGACAGCTTTTATTCCTATTACGAAAGCATCTCGGATACGATCTTTTACAACCAGCACGGCATCATCTCCTTTCAGGTGAGACAATCGAACAACAAGGGTGGAGCAACTTCGTACCAGCACTGCAGCAACCACGTCTTCAACTTGAGACAGGAAGCACCCGTAACTGAGAACGAGCTCTTCAACGCCGGTTATGATACGGCCCTGCGCAACATCCTCATTGCCTCCCTGCTGGAACAGAATGGTGTGAAGAGCATCGAAGAATTGGAAGAATTGGGATTCTTCGGCGTCCGTGAGATCCTGCCCAACAAGAACTTCCTGCTCAATGACAAAGGGATAGTCTATACCTTCAACAAGGGAGAGTATTCAGCATATCAACTCGATGCGCAGGAGATCATGATCCCCTACGGCTCTATCCGCTCTCTGTTGAGAGAGAATAGTGTTGCATCTAAACTGGCCGATCTGAAGTGAAAGAGATCCAACATTATTTTCCCGCACTGACGGAACAACAAGTAAAGCAGTTTGAGGCAATCGGTGACCTCTACAAGGAGTGGAACAGCAAGATCAATGTCATTTCCCGAAAGGATATCGACAATCTCTACCTGCATCATGTGCTTCATTCATTGGCGATTGCCAGGTATGTCTCCTTCACTCCCGGCACCACTGTGATGGATGTCGGTACCGGTGGTGGCTTTCCAGGCATCCCATTGGCGATCCTCTTTCCGGAAACCCGTTTTCTGCTGCTCGACAGCATCGGCAAGAAAATCAGGGTTGTACGTGAGGTGGCAGATGCTATCGGCTTGACCAATGTGGAGGCGATCCATTCACGTGCCGAAGAGGAGAAACGTAAGTTTCACTTCGTGGTGAGTCGTGCGGTGATGCCCCTACCGGAGTTGATCCGCATCATCCGGAAGAACATCGCAAAGGAACAGATCAATTCACTGCCAAACGGTATCATTTGCCTGAAGGGGGGCGACCTGACCTCAGAGCTGCATTCTTACCGGCAGGTGGCCGAGGTGATGTCGCTCACCGATTTTTTCTCCGATCCCTTCTTCAAGACAAAGAAATTGGTTTACGTGCCACTTGGCTGAAAGATAAAAAAAAATGGCATGAAGATAAAGACATTTGAATTCAATCCTTTGGGAGTCAATACGTATGTGCTCTCAGACGAAACAGGTGAGTGTGTGGTGATTGATGCTGCATGTTATTATTCCGACGAACAGGAGTTGTTGCTCAATTACCTTCTGGATCACGATTTCGTTGTGAAGCATCTGATCAACACCCATCTCCACTTCGATCATCTCTTCGGTGTCAATTTGCTGGCTGAGAGGTTTGATCTTCCCTTGTTGCATCATCCCGATGATGCATTTCTGTTGGAGGATATAGCCACTCAGATGGGACTGTTTGGATTTCCTTCCCACCATGCCAATTATAGGCCGGGGAGGAGTGTAGACCTGAAAGAGGGTGACAGGATATCCTTCGGCAATCATACACTTCAAATCTTACACGTGCCGGGACACTCTCCCGGCAGCATCGCATTCTACGAGGCTGAAGCAGCTGTAGTGATAAGCGGCGATGCTCTTTTCAATTCCGGCATCGGACGTACCGATCTGCCCCGTGGCAGCTATGAGACACTCACTGCCAGCATCCGCAACAAGTTGTATCAGTTGCCGGAAGAGACACGTGTCTATCCCGGTCATGGACCATATACCACCATCGGAGATGAGAAACGGCACAATCCGTTTGTCAACATGAATCAACAATGAAAGAACCTGACAAAAAGCCTATTAGTAGCAATGGAACATTTTAAATACCGCCACATCGGCATCAGTGAAGCAGACAAGAAAGTGATGCTTGAGACATTGGGAGTGAACAGTATGGAGGAATTGATCGAACAGACAATTCCTGGTGACATCCGACTGGCAAAGCCCCTCACGTTGCCTGCGGCACTCACCGAACAGGAGTATGCCGAGGAGATCGCTCGCATCGCCGCTCGAAACAGGGTATATGCTTCCTACATCGGTATGGGATGGTATGACACCATTACTCCCGCACCCGTATACCGCAACGTGTTTGAGAACCCTGTCTGGTACACCTCTTATACTCCCTATCAGGCAGAGATATCACAAGGCCGCCTGGAGGCACTTCTCAATTTTCAAACCATGGTGAGCGAACTGACTGCGTTGCCGCTTGCCAACAGCTCATTGCTCGACGAGGCTACAGCAGCGGCTGAGGCGGCCACCATGATGTATGGTCTGCGTAGTCGTGATCAGGTAAAGCAACAGGTAGAGACTCTCTTTGTAGACCGGCATCTCTTTCCACAAACTCTTGCCGTGCTTCGTACACGAATGCGACATACAGGAATTGAGATTGTTGTTGGAGATTACAACAGCTTCAACTTTGAGACCCCCTGCTTTGGAGCAATCGTGCAATATCCCAACAGCAACGGTAGCGTGGAGGATTATCGCTCCTTCACAGAGAAAGCTCATGCGGTGGACTGCAAAGTGGCAGTGGCAACCGACTTGATGGCGCTGGTGCTGCTCACTCCGCCGGGAGAGTGGGGAGCCGACATCGCCTTTGGCAGCAGTCAACGTTTTGGTATCCCCATGTTCTTCGGTGGACCCTCTGCTGCCTTTTTCGCGACCCGCGACGAGTACAAGCGTTCCATGCCAGGCCGTATTATCGGCATCTCGAAAGATGCTTATGGAAAAGAAGCACTGCGTATGGCACTGCAGACGCGCGAACAGCATATCAAACGGGAAAAGGCCACCTCGAACATCTGCACCGCGCAGGCATTGCTGGCTACTATGTCATCCTTCTATGCCGTATATCATGGACCGGAAGGGCTCAAAAGTATCGCCCGCCGCATCCACTCGCTAGCCTCACACGTCAGTGATGAGCTGCAAGCGATGGGATACCGGCAACTAAATGAAAGCTTCTTCGATACCCTCACCATAGCCCTACCTGAAAGCATTTCCGTTGAGGATATCCGCAACCATGC
>JAAZLV010000429.1 GCA_012799155.1 Bacteroidales bacterium
AACCGATGCGGTAGACATCCTCCGCCCGTGAGGGGCGCCCTTCGAGGAGTACCTCCCCACTATCGGGTGCCGTAATGCGGGTGATGATACGGATCAGGGTGGTCTTACCGGCACCGTTCGGTCCCAGCAATCCGAAAACAGTGCCTTGCGGCACCGATATGCTCACCTTGTTGAGTGCCAGATGATGGGCATACTGCTTTACAACGTCTTTAGTTTCCAGATACATATTGGCTCTTCTATTTATTGTTTTTTTCTTTAATATTTCAGGATGATCCGTTCACCAAGCTCCTTGGCCAGCAGCTTCTTGATCTGCTGCAGCTGTTGCAACTGAACAATCAGTTCGCTCTCATCATCCACAGAAGCATTTTTCAGCGCCTTTTTCACCGCTTCTATCCGTTGCAACACATAGGCATTCTTCAACTCAGTGGTGGCACGCGGAACATAGCTATGGAGCAGGTTCTGTTCCAGCAGACGGGAACTTTGGTCTCCCAGCTCCTCTCCCAGGATCCGGGAATGAATCTTGCTCAGCTGATAGCGATCGCTCATCAGCTCAGAGGCAAGGTGGCTAATCTCCTGATCGGCATGTGAGATGAAGTGTCGGCCGGAGTTAAATGCTGCATCCTCGATGTGTTCAGATGCCTCCTCAAAGATGCGAAGATAGAGCTCATTGGTGAAAACAATGTTGTCTCGTTCCAGGTCGAACAGCACAAATTCAGTTACACCGGGACCCTCCTCCACCAGGACATCCTCTTCTACCACTTTCCTCCCCTCCTTCCGCTTCTGCTTCTCATACTTGCGATATATGGGGGTGTTGCCGTAGCGGATCACGTAGCGGATCACCTCCCGCTCATAACGCTCATAAGGACCAACCTTGACTGTTTTACCCAATTTCTGGGTGCCATCGTTCACAGTGGCAGGGACAACCTCTGCTCTTGATGCCGCCACCGTCTCCTCCCGCACCTGCTGCTCCTTCTTACGGTCGTAGTTACGACGCCTTATCCTGTTGGTCTCGGCTATCAGTACCCGTTCCTGCATCTGCAGCATCTGTGCGGACTCCTGAATATATACCGAACGGGTGATGGAATTGGGAATCAGGGCGATGCTCTCCACAACGTTGGAGATGAGGCCGGCTCTTTTTACAGGGTCATCACCGGTCTCCTCCAGCAGCAGCTGCGTCTTGAAACGGATGAAGTCAACCTCGTGGTCAGCGATGAAACGATTGAACTGCTCCGCATTCTGCCTGCGGGCAAACGAGTCGGGATCCTCCCCCTCGGGCAATAGCACCACCTTGACATTCATGCCGTCCTCCAGCAACAGGTCGATGCCCCGCAGGGCCGCCTTGATGCCGGCGGCATCGCCATCGTAGAGTACGGTAATATTCTCCGAGAAACGGTGAATCATGCGTATCTGCCCATGGGTGAGTGCCGTTCCAGATGAGGCTACAACGTTCTCGATCCCTGCCTGGTGCATGGAGATCACATCGGTATAACCTTCCACCAGGAAGCACTTGTCCTGCTTCACGATGGCATTCTTAGCGAAATAGATGCCGTACAGTTCTCTGCTCTTGGAGTAGATTTCGCTCTCGGGAGAGTTGACATACTTGCCCACGTTCTCCACCTTCTTGAGTATGCGACCACCAAAAGCAACCACCTTTCCCGAGAGGGTGTGCACCGGGAAGAGCACTCTTCCCCGGAAGCGATCCACCAGCGGTCTGTTGTCATCTCCTCCGGTTGAAAGACCTGTTTTCAACAAGTAGTCGTGCCGATAACCAGCCTTCTGCGCTTCAGAAGAGAAGGCATCGCGCTGTTCCAGGCTGTAACCCAGCTGAAACTTCCTCACGATGTCATCCCTGAAACCCCTCTCCCGAAAATAGCTCAACCCCACAGCCTTACCCTCAGGATGGGTATGGAGAATCTTCACGAAATAGTCTCGGGCATACTCGTTGAGGATGAACATACTCTCACGGTCGCTCTGGGCCTGCTTCTCCTCATCGGTGTACTCCTTCTCCACCACCTCGATTCCATATTTGCGGGCAATGTATTTGAGTGCCTCATAGTAGGAGAGTTGCTCATGCTTCATCACGAAATGGATGGGTGAGCCGCCCTCACCACAGGCAAAGCACTTGCAAATATTCTTGGAGGGAGAGACATAGAAGGAAGGGGTGCGGTCGTCGTGAAAAGGACACAATCCCACGTAGTTGACACCCCTGCGTCGGAGTGTGACGAAGTCGGAGACTACATCCACGATCTGCGCGGCATCCTGAATACGTGCTATGGTGAGATGATCGATCATTGAGGATACGAAATTAATGATTTAGTTGGTGAATTCGGCAAATTTCAAAAATTATCTCTACATTTGTGAGAGACAAATCTGATACTTATAGTTATACAGCTAAATAATTCAAGATGGAGAAGATTGACTGGTCGAACATCTCGTTCGGTTACATGAAGACAGACTACAACGTACGCAGTTACTATCGCGACGGTAAATGGAGCGCCCCACAACTGGAGACATCCGAAGAGCTAAGCCTCCATATAGCGGCCACATGCCTGCATTATGGACAGGAAGCTTTCGAAGGGTTGAAGGCATTCCGTGGAAAAGACGGAAAGATTCGCATATTCCGCATGCGCGACAATGCCGAGCGCCTGCAATCATCCTGCCAGGGCATCATGATGGCGGAACTGCCGGTAGAGATGTTTGAAGAGATGGTGCTGTTGGCAGTGAAGAAAAATGAGCGGTTCGTACCTCCCTACGAGAGTGGTGCCTCGCTTTACATCCGTCCCCTGCTGATCGGTACCAGTGCCCAGGTGGGAGTAAAGCCATCAAAAGAATATACCTTCCTGATCTTCGTTACACCCGTGGGTCCCTACTTCAAGGAGGGATTCAAACCGACACCCATGGTGATCATGCGTGAGTACGACCGGGCAGCACCGCTCGGCACCGGCACCTTCAAGGTGGGAGGCAACTATGCCGCCAGCCTGCGCTCGGGTGAGAAAGCCCATGCAATGGGATACTCCGCCGTGCTTTACCTTGATGCCAGAGAAAAGAAATACATCGATGAGTGTGGCCCGG
>JAAZLV010000083.1 GCA_012799155.1 Bacteroidales bacterium
ATGGGCGACAACTTCTATCGCTGGCTCTATACCTCTGTTACCCGTAGCTCCCAAAAACTCTATCTCGTGAATTTGCCTGACGATTTTGTGGAGCTTCCCAAAATATAACTACATTTGCATTGAACATATGGCAGCTATGATGCGGTGATGTGCGAAACAGCCGTGAACGCACCAATGGAAAAAGAATTTCGCATGATGGATAAGAAAAAAGAGTATATGGATCAACTGCTCCATGCTGTACGGCAATTGGATGAGAAGGTTGGAACTGCCGAACAGGATGATACACTCTCCTTTTCATTTTTCAACGAGTCGTTCGATCAGTTAGGTCAGATTACCAGCTTGTTGCATCGTCTTCAGTCGTTGCAGATCAATGATATGAAAGAGCAGATGCAAAAACTGTTGCTGCTTCTTTCTGAAAGGGCGGAACCGGAGAGAGAGGAGGACCCTGTGGTAGTGGAGACTATTCCCGTTGCGGAGGCGATATCAGAGGAAGAAACAACTCCTTTGTCGGAAGTCACCACACAATTTGAGAAGGTTGAAGAGGTTAAGTCGTCTGAGAGAGTGCAACTCCCAGGTTACAAGAATTTACGTTTGAGCGATCATAACGTGCCTGAAGATTCAAGACTCAAACAGCAGCAGTCAAGCAGCGATGAGTCGCAAGCGATTCCCTCCCTGAATGATGTGATAAAAACACCGCCCTCACTTCTGGATCTGAAACGGGGACTGAGTCTGAATGACCGCTTCCAGTTTCAACGGGAACTGTTTCACAACAATCGTGAGGAGATGAACGGGGTGATGATTCGTCTGAACGCATTCGAGACATACGAAAAGGCTGAGGAATACCTGAAAGAAAAGATGGAATGGGATTTTGATGCACCGGTGGTATTGGATTTTCTGAGGGTCATCAAAAAAGGATTTGCTTAATCCAATCATTTACAAGATGGGCAAACTCTACCTCATACCCACACCTGTTGGTAACCTGGAAGACATCACCTTCAGGGCTGTCAATCTGCTCA
Organism: Bacteroidales bacterium; assembly: GCA_012799155.1. Lineage (GTDB taxonomy): Bacteria > Bacteroidota > Bacteroidia > Bacteroidales > Dysgonomonadaceae > Proteiniphilum. The sequence continues at coordinate 1,017 of JAAZLV010000083.1, forward strand.
AGTCTTGTGACCTTATACTGGCAGAGGACACACGCACCAGCAGTTATTTATTGAAACATTATGGGATTGAAACGCGGATGCATTCACACCATAAGTTCAACGAGCATCGGTCAGTGTCAAACCTTGTGGAGCGACTATTGGGCGGGGAGCAGATTGCACTGATCTCGGATGCCGGCACACCCTCAATCTCCGATCCCGGTTTTCTATTGGTCAGGGCATGCGTAGAGGCGGGTGTAGATGTGGAATGTCTGCCGGGAGCAACTGCCTTTGTTCCGGCACTGGTTGAATCCGGATTGCCGAGCGACCGCTTCTGTTTTGAAGGATTCCTCCCCCAGAAAAAGGGACGTCAGACACGATTGAAACTGTTGGCCGATGAGACGCGTACCATGATCTTCTATGAATCGCCCTACAGAGTGGTGAAGACTTTGGGCCAGTTGGCAGAACATCTGGGGGGAGAGCGACAAGCATCGGTATCGAGAGAGATCTCAAAGTTATATGCCGAAACAGTGAGAGGTACCTTGGAAAGTCTGATCATTCATTTCACGGCGAATGAACCGAGAGGTGAATTCGTGATCGTGGTGGCAGGCAGGTAGAGAATGTGAACAAACAATTTGCAAAGAGTGATTGTTTATTGAAAAGGTAAAAAGAAAATGTTATGAAGAAGAACTGGATTTTATTACTGGTCATGGGACTCATAGCAGTTTCATGTACAAACGTGAAGGAATCGAAGGAGTATAAAGAGCTCCAAGCACAGCATGATTCACTTCTGATGCGCTCGGCAGGTGCCGAGTCGGAAGCAACTGAGATGATGGAGGTGATCAGTGAGGTCGAAGCCAATTTTGCCAGGATTAGGGAGGCGGAGAAGTATATTGCCACCCAATCGGCTCAGGGAGGTGAGATGACACAGGATACCAAACAGAGGGTTCAGGAGAACTTTCAGATGATCAATGATATCCTACAGCGCAACAAGGCACAGTTGGAGCAATTGAACAGGAAGCAGAGTGCAGGAACCAAAGAGATTGCATCTCTAAAAAATACCATCAGTCGGCTGAACGCCGAGATGCTGGAGAGTAGCAACCGTTTGGTTCAACTGCAGGAAGAGTTGACACGAAAAGATGAACAGATTGCACTTCTTGCCGAAGATGTGACAGCACTCGCCCAGGAGGCCGAACAACAATCATCCACCATACGCGAGCAGGACAAGACCCTGCATACTGCCTATTATGTTTTTGGCACTGCTGGTGAACTCAAGGATCAAAAGATCCTCTCCGGTGGTTTCCTACAGCCGACACGTGTTTTGCAGGATACCTTCAATAAGGAGTATTTCCTGAAGATTGACATTCGTGAAGTAACGCAGATACCTCTCTATTCACCCAAAGGTAAACTCTGGTCAACCCATCCTGAAGGAACCTATGAATTCGTGAAGGGTGACAATGGCAACCTCACGTTTGTGATCACTGACACGCAGCGTTTCTGGAGCCTCACCAAATTTATGATCATAGAGGTGAACTGATTTGCAACTCAGTATCGAAAAGAATTTAAAAACAGAAAGTTTGTCACGGAGTGAATGAACATCACTCCGTGACTGTTTAATAGGATGCAGTACAAGAATTTATTCATCGATCTGGACGACACCCTTTGGGATATCCATCAAAACGGAAAAGAGTGCCTCGAAGAGATATTCCATGAGTATAATTACGAGAATTTTTATCCAACATTCGAGGAGTATTACAATGTATACATGCCAGGCAATCATCGGCTATGGGCGATGTACCGTCAGGGTGAGATACGAAAGGAGGAACTAATAGTAGAGCGTTTTCTGGCTCCCGTAAGACAATTTGGAATCACCGACCCTGAATATGCGAAACGGCTCAGTGATGATTTTCTGGATCGCACCACCCGTAAGACACGATTGATTGATGGGACCATGGATCTACTGGAATACCTGCTGCCCAGGTACCGAATGCATATCCTCTCCAACGGTTTCAGGGAGGTACAGTATAAGAAGATAGAAAACTCGGGATTGAAACCTTTCTTCGATAAGATCATCCTCTCGGAGGATGCAGGCATCAATAAGCCCCACCCCGATATGTTCACCTATGCGCTCAAAAATACAAACTCACGGCGTACCCAGACCCTGATGATCGGCGACAGCTGGGATGCTGATATTGTGGG
>JAAZLV010000430.1 GCA_012799155.1 Bacteroidales bacterium
ACAATTCCCGCCAGCTGGAAAATAAACTTATCTTTCTCAGTAGCTTCTAGTGGAAATGATGATTGGCCTGTAGCTTGAGCAATTAGTTTATTGTTATTTTTCGTAACGGTTATTTTCATTGGTAGCTGAGCAGAAGAGTAAATTCCTAAATATTGATCCAAATCTTCAGATTGAAGTTCAATCGTTGAAAACAGAGGAATATCGTAAGGTTTATCATAAACAGCACTTAACACAGAAATTGAAATATCATTATTGTTATAGCTTGTTCCGTTTGACATCAATGCATAGGAAATATTTCCATCAGAGAAATGTGAAAAGATGGAAGTAAATCCATCAATACCCCCGCTATGACCATAACCAACTGTTTGATTAAATGGAAATTGAAACAGACCCATTCCAAAGTTGTCTTTCATTGTCATCATTTTGTTTAGACTGACACTGTCCAGCAATTGTCCGCTAAACAGAGCGTTGCTGAATTTTATTAAATCTGTAGGGGTTGAAACGATTCCACCTGCTCCCATTGGAATTGAACTATCCGTTTCAGGAGCTAAGTTCCACGTCTCCAAAAATCTGTATGATTTACTCTTTTTGTTTGGATTGTTGACAGTCTCTCCGAAACTGGTGTTTTTCAATCCGATTGGGATCGTAATATGTTCTTCTAACAATTCCCCATAGGACTTTTGATAACTCTTCTCAAGGATATAACTCAAAAGAATGAAGTTTGGATTGCTATATTGAGATTTACTGTCTGGCACAAAATCACTACCTCTGTTTGCAATGATTGTCACCATTTCCTGTTCTGTCTTGGGTTGAGTATACCAGGTCAAATAATCAATATCTTCCGTGAAATCATGTATGCCGCTTCTGTGATAGAGTAAATCGGAGATTGTAATATTATTTGAATTTTCAATTGTTGGAAAATACTTGTCAATTGTCTGATTCAAGTCAATCTTTTTCTCCTCAACACCTTTTAATACCAATACAGTTGTAAAGGTCTTCGATATGGAACCTATGCCGTATCGTGTATTGTTATTCGCTTTGAGCTTATTCTCAAAATCTGAATATCCCAATGATCTTGAATAGATTATTTCTCCATTTTGAGAAACGGCAACACTGCCCATAAATTTATTGTTAGACTCAAGGGCATCGAAATAGTCATCCAGTTTGCTTTTATCAAAATTTTGAGACAAAGCTATCTGCCATAAAATTCCTAAATTCAGTAAAACCAAAATTATCCTTTTCATAATCTAAAATATTTGTATGTCGCATTATTTGTTGAAGGCCGACAATGTATGTCAACCTTGATAGCTTTCATCACAGTCTCTTCGATAAGAAATACCCAACTCTCTACATTGTCAATGTACTGAGAAAGGTTTTTGAAAATTTAATCATCCGATTCTTGAAGTCCATTGATTTTCCTTGACGGTTTTTTACATGGTCACCAACTCACTCGTTCTCGCATCATTTAACTGCATTTTCATTGTAAATAATTCGATACCCATCACCATCAACAGCAAGTCTTAATCCAAAGGTGTCATCAGGATTTGGAAACCCGTTAATATCACCCGACAAGACACTACGGCTTAATGATACCATATCTTTTAACTTTACCAATGTTTCCTCATTGTAATTGTTGTAATGCCCCGGATATAGATAGTTGATTTTTTCGGCTTCCATTATCGCGCTGATTTTCTCACAGGTGGTGATGAATGTGGAGAAGTCGACAGTCAACAACAGCAAACTTGATCCAAAAGAGTCACCACTGAAGCCGTAGCCGGCAGTTTTATCTATGAAAGTGGTGGATCCTGGCGTATGCCCGGGCGAAAAGACAACTTCCAATTGCCTGCCTCCCAAATTTAAAATCTCCCCATCATACAGGTAGTTCACTGCTCCACGATAGTTGCCCATTAAGGAGGGTATCAATACCGTATCACCCGGATTGATCCATATCTCCGGGAAGCAATTAATGGAAGGACCGGTATGATCGGGGTGCACATGGGTGGCAACCAGAGTGACCGGCTTATCCGTAATTGAAGCAACAATCTTGTCCAGATTTTTGATGTTGGTTCCAGCATCAATCAATATGGCCTTGTCGTTTCCCTCAACGAGATAGAGGCTTTCCTGAAACATTTGATTGCCTGAGCCAACCCAGGTATGCTCATCAATTTGACGAAAAACAACATCATCATTGTTGAAAACAATTTTACCATCATTTTGTGATGAAGCTTGCATGAATGCCGAATTCCCAATAAAAACAAATAATATGCAAGTGAGGAATGACTTTTTCATTTTGAATGGTTTAATTTAATATCGTCCAAATTTGTTACTATTCTGAAGTTTATTACATTACGCACCGGAGTAAATTCTTCCACATAGAAAGTAATGTACAAAACTAGAAGATTCTCCGACCAATTTGTGTTAAATATAAAAAGAATAAGATATATTTGTACTCTTTTAACACAAGCAATTATGCAGCCTGTAGTTCAGAATGGATGAATCAGTGTAGATATAAAGCATCATAAATTTTTTTTCACCATGAAACAATTTTCAAGTTTACTACTCACATTCTTTATTGGAGTTGGATTATTCTGTACGGGATGTAATCCAAAAAGTGACCAAGATCAGAATCCCGTTGTTGAAACTACCGCCGGCGATGTGTCCGGAAGTGTGAACGACAGTGTCTATGCATTTCTGGGGATACCCTATGCCAAGGCTGACAGATTCATGCCTCCGCAGGATCCCGATGCCTGGGACGGTGTGCGCGAATGTACCGACTTTGGTCCGGTAGCCAGACAAATTGTGCCCTGGTATCCCGATTCGGTACAAAATGAAAAGGAATTGTTCAGTGTGAATGTATGGACACAAGGAGTCAACGATGGCAAGAAACGACCGGTATTGCTCTGGCTGCACGGGGGGGGATTTCATACGGGTGCCAGCAATGATCCGATGACATATGGTGAAGCAATGGCAAGAAAAGGAGATATCGTGATGGTATCGGTCAACCACCGTTTGAACATTCTCGGTTTTCTGGACCTCTCGGCTTGTGGTGAGAAGTACGCCCAATCGGCCAATGTGGGAATGCTCGACATCGTGAAAGCCCTCGAGTGGATTCGGAACAACATTGAGAGTTTCGGCGGCAACCCGGCCGATGTAACCATCGTTGGTGAATCGGGTGGGGGCGGTAAGGTAGGTACCATCATGTGTATGCCTGCTGCACAAGGTCTGTTCCACAAGGCAATCATTCAAAGTGGTACCCTGCTCAACACAATGACCAAGGAGACATCGCAGCAGCTGGGTCTGGCTGTTCTGGAACAGCTAGGTCTCACCCCTGAGGAGGTGGCGAAACTGGATACCATCGCATACGCCGATCTGGTGAAAGCCGGTAATGAGGCGATCGCAAAGATATCTGGTCCGAGAAGACCCGGTTCACCCACCATGTTTGGCTTTGCACCCTCCGCTGATGGGGTTGTCTTGCTGCAACAACCCTTCAGCCCCGGTTTCGCCGAGATTTCAAAAGATATTCCGGTGATGATTGGTTCCACCCTGAATGAGATGATGCCCGTTGCCTATGGTGAGAAAGAATTGACACTTGAGCAGGCCAAGGAACGCCTGGTAAAAATATACGGTAACAAAACCGACCAATACATTGAACTATTTGCAAAGGCCTATCCAGATTACACGCCTCAGGATCTGCTCTCCATTGATACGGTATTCAGGCCCTATACCATCCGTACCGCCGATGCCCGCGCAGAGGAGTCGAGCGCACCGCTCTATGTCTATTTCCTGGCGTGGAAGAGCCAGGTTGACAATGCCTCTAAAGGTTCATTTCACGGACTGGACATTCCGCTGGCATTCAACAATGTCGATTTGAGAGCAGACTGGACCGGCAACACAGAAGAGGCATGGGCCCTAGCTGACAAGATGAGTTCTGCCTGGCTCAACTTTGTGAAGGGTGCAAATCCGAATGTGGAGGGAGTACTGCCCGAGTGGGAACCCTACACTGCAGAAAACGGTGTGACGATGTATTTCGACAATGAATGCAGAATCGTCAACAACCACGACCG
>JAAZLV010000431.1 GCA_012799155.1 Bacteroidales bacterium
GTGAGCACCACCTTGCCTCCATTGGTGGCTATTGCTTCCAACAGCGTGTAGAGTGGTGAATGCAGAAACCAGGAACGGGTGAGCGAGCGGTAGGCAGACTCGTCGGCAGTCAGCTCACGAATCATCTTTGACTCGGTACCCGCATGCGATAACATGTCGATGAAATTGAAGACAATCACGTTCAGGTCGTTTTTCAGCAGTGCCGGCAAACGTGCTGTCAAACGTTCACCCTCTCTATTGCTGCTAATCTTGTGATAGGATATGCTTTTCTTGATGCCGAAGCGTTGTAGCTGACGGTTTATGAGTTCCTCTTCATGCAGATTCATGCCTGCTTCATCACCTTCCTCTACCCACAGCTCGGGGTAGAGCTCCTCAATTCTACGAGGCATTAGTCCCGAGAAGATTGCATTGCGGGCATATGGCGTAGCAGTGGGAAGGATGCTAAAATAAAGCTCATCGTGCGAATCAAATTGCTTTGAGACAATATCTTTCACTGTCAACCACTGATCGAGGCGGAAGTTATCAATGAGGATAAAAAAAAGTTTCTCACCCCTTTCCAGAAGTGGGAAGAGAGTCTTTTCAAAGAGCTCGGGGCTGATGAGCGGACGTGCAGTGGGGACAACCATCCATTCTTCATAATTACGTTTGATGAACCTCCCGAATACCTTGTTGGCCTCACTCTTCTGCTGCTCCAGCATCTCAATAAGAGGATGTGCGGTTCGCTCCAGTTCAAGCTCCCAGTAAACAAGTTGGCGGTACAAAGCCATCCAATCGCCGGCCGTACTACAACGATCCATCTCTTCCGCTATCCAGGCAAACGCTTCACGATAGCTGACAGCAGCTCTCTCGGCAATCAGCTCCTTCTTATCCAGTATCTTCTTGATGGAAAGCAACACCTGGTTCGGGTTTACGGGTTTAATGAGGTAGTCGGTGATCCTGCGGCCGATTGCTTGCTCCATGATCCCCTCATCCTCGCTACGGGTTACCATCACAACAGGCAGATCAGGATATGCAGTGTTCAGCCATGAGAGTATTTGCAGACCTGACATACCTGGCATCTGCTCATCCAGAAAAATGATATCGTATCTCTTTTCACGGCACATATCGAGGGCGTCGCTTCCGTTGGTGGCAGCATCGGTTCTGTATCCCTTCTCTTCAAGAAAAAGGATATATGGTTTCATAAGATCAATCTCATCATCCACCCAGAGAAAGTGTGCCTTGTTCATTGCTGCTAACTGGACTGTATAGGGTCTGAAAATGGAGCAAATGTATCGATTTCCGCTCTAACTCACAATCTATTTTTACTTTTTTAGGATGCAGATTCATTTGTAGCGAAATGCAGAAAACTTTCTGCCGGTATTTTCAACCTTAATTCTTCCTCCATATGAGGAAAAAGTATATATTTGTGGGTAAGGACAGAAACCATAAAACCACAACATTCATGCAAGTAACCGCAAACGGAAAGCATTTTATTGACCTGGAGGATAAATATGGCGCACACAACTACCATCCGCTGCCGGTAGTATTGTCACGTGGTGAAGGGTGTTACCTCTGGGATGTTGACGGGAAGAGATACTTCGATTTTCTCTCTGCCTACTCCGCCGTCAACCAGGGACATTGCCACCCTAGGATAGTGGGGGCACTAACCGAACAGGCGGGGCGACTCTGTCTCACCTCGCGAGCCTTCTACAACGATGCGCTTGGACCATATGAACAGTACATCCACGAATACTTCGGTTATGACAAGGTGCTCCCGATGAACTCTGGTGCAGAGGCGGTGGAGACAGCCCTCAAGCTGGCCCGCAAGTGGGGTTACCTGAAAAAAGGCATTCCTGAAAATGAGGCCCTAATCATCAGCTGTGAAGGCAACTTCCATGGACGCACCATCACCATCGTATCCCTTTCCACCGATCCTGATGCACGTGCTGACTACGGTCCCTACACCCCCGGTATTGGAGTAATCCCCTACAACGATGTGGCTGCACTCGAAGCATTGCTGGAAGAGAAAGGTGAAAGCGTTGCCGCTTTCCTGGTAGAACCGATACAGGGCGAAGCAGGTGTCTATGTGCCGGACGAGGGATATCTGAGTGCCTGTTACGATCTCTGCAAGAAACATAACGTACTCTTCATTGCCGATGAGGTGCAGACCGGTATCGCTCGCACAGGCAGGCTGCTCTGCTGCGACCATGAGGGAGTCCGTCCCGACATCGTGATCCTGGGTAAGGCAATCTCGGGAGGTGTACTGCCGGTTTCGGCAGTGTTGGCCGATGATGAGGTGATGCTCACCATCCAACCGGGTGAACATGGCTCCACTTTTGGCGGATTCCCACTGGCCTGCCGTGTGGCAACCGCCGCACTGGAAGTGGTGAAGGAGGAGAAGCTGGCAGAACGTGCCGAAACATTGGGCAGGATCTTCCGCGAGGAGATGAACCTGATAAAGAGCCCGTTGATTCGCCAGATAAGAGGCAAGGGATTGCTCAACGCGGTAGTGATTGAACCTCATGACGGAAAGGAAGCATGGGATGTATGCTTGAAGATGGCCGAAAACGGATTGCTGGCCAAGCCTACTCACGGTGATATTATTCGCTTCGCACCTCCACTGGTAATCAGCGAATCGGAACTCCATGAAGCGATCACGATTATCCACAACTCGATCATAGCGCTGGAATAGCATGATTGGTTCATGGTTCAATGTGAATGGTTTTAAGTCCAATGTCTGAGGTTCGGAAACGATGAACCAGGAAACAATAGTTACAAGAAAATGCAAACAACCTCAAAACTGCTGATGGTACGCCCTGCCCGTTTTGCCTTCAATGAGGAGACGGCTCAGAACAACTACTTCCAACAAGCTTCCGACAGTAATTCGGTATCGGAAAAGGCACTGGAGGAGTTCGACTCCTTTGTAAGGTTATTACAAGCCAACGATGTGGACCTGACGGTGGTGCAGGATAGTCCGGAGCCCTGGACTCCCGACTCCCTCTTCCCCAATAACTGGTTCACCTCGCACGTCACCGGTGAACTGGTGCTATACCCCATGTATGCTCCAAACCGCCGCAATGAGAGGAAAAGGGAGGTGTTGGAATTGTTACGCCGCAAGATGAACCACCGCAAGTTGGTGGATCTGACCCATTGGGAAGAGGAGAATGAATTCCTGGAGGGTACCGGAAGCATGATCTTCGATCGCGACAGGAGGGTAGCCTACTGCTGCCGTTCTCCCCGTACTTCGGAGAAGGTGCTGGCAGAGTTCTGCTCGAGGATGAACTACGATGCCGTGCTCTTTAACGCAGTTGATGCTCAGGGTCACGCCATCTACCACACCAACGTGATGATGGAGGTGGGCACACAGGTGGCGGTAGTCTGCCTGGAAGCGATCCAGGACGCAGAGGAACGTCACAAAGTGGTATCACGACTGACAGCCGCGGGGAAGATCATCGTGGAGATCACCCTCGACCAGGTCACACATTTCTCCGGTAACATGCTCGAAATAAAAAGTAGAAACGGACACCCCCTGATGGTGATGTCAGTTTCAGCACGAAACGCACTCACTACCGATCAGGAGAAGACCATCTCCACCTTCACACGCATCCTCTCCACCGACCTGGGGACAATCGAGACAAATGGTGGTGGATCGGCGCGCTGCATGCTTGCGGAATTATTCTGCTGATTGGGTTACATTTACCATTAATTGGTTTTTTTATCATTTTTTTGTTTTACTTTGTACTAGGAAGTAATCTATTAATCCTTTAAATCAAGAAGTAGTATGTCATTGAAATCTGAATTGAAAGAATTTCTCATGCGCGGCAGCGTCGTTGACATGGCCGTGGGTATTGTGATTGGAGGCGCCTTCGGAAAGATTGTCACTTCGTTCGTGAACGACATCCTGATGCCACCCATTGCAATGTTAGTTGGTGACTCCAAGTTCGCCGAACTGAAAGTGGTACTGAAAGAGGCTGTATTGCAGGGAGAAGAGA
>JAAZLV010000432.1 GCA_012799155.1 Bacteroidales bacterium
GGATCACCAAAATTCAATCTTACAATGCCGTGTTTAGTCAATATAAAATATTGCTAAAAGAGTGTAAATTTTCGAACTTTCTCAAAAATGCGGACAAATTGCGGACACGGGGAGCAAAACAAAAACGCTAAATATTTTATTATTAAATATTTAGCGTTTTAAATTCGTACCCAGAGCCGGGATCGAACCGGCATGGAAGTGAATCCACTGGTGTTTGAGACCAGCGCGTCTACCAATTCCGCCATCTGGGCATTACCTGGAAAAGTGCCTGCAAAAGTAGCTCTTTTTTTGGGATAATGAAAGCTATCTGCCATTTTTTTGCAATATTCTATGCTGCTTTTTCATGCTGTTAGCGTTATGTTTTGTATCTTTAAGGATATAAATTGAATGTCATGGAACAAATTGATATCAAAAGATGTTCTTTACATTGATTAATAAGCTATACAGGTTGAATTAAACAGACATACAATCCTTCAATTGTACAAATTTATATAATCTTAGATATGAGAAACAATCATAATTATTGTGTGATCATGAGCGGCGGTGTAGGCAGTCGTTTCTGGCCATTCAGCAAAGAAGACAAACCAAAGCAGTTCCTTGATTTTTTCGGCACAGGACGATCACTCTTGCAGAGTACTTACGACCGGTTCAAGAAGATCGTTCCTCAGGAGAATATCTATGTTGTCACCAACGCAGCCTATGCTGCGATGACCCGGGAGCAGCTACCCGATTTGGGTGATAACCAGTTGTTGCTGGAGCCGTTGCGCCGCAATACAGCGCCCGCCATTGCTTTCGCCTCCTACCGTATTCATGCTGTAGACCCGGATGCAAACATCATTGTAGCTCCTTCCGATCACCTTATTTTGCGTGAAGACCTCTTCGCCTCCGATATGCGTAGCGGACTTGCATTCGTTGAAGAGAACCCTGTGCTCCTCACGCTTGGCATCAGGCCCAGTCGCCCCGAGACAGGCTATGGATATATACAGGTTGATGGCAGCAACAGCGAAGGGATTGGTAAGGTGAAAGCATTCACTGAAAAACCCGACCTGGAACTGGCCAAAAAGTTTCTGGAGAGTGGTGAGTTCATGTGGAATTCCGGCATCTTTCTCTGGAATGTGAACAGCATCCTGAATGCCTTCAGAAGCTATCTCCCCGATGTGGTGCAGAAGTTTGACGAGGGGAAGGAGTACTTCAACACCCCACGTGAGAAACAGTTCGTGGATGAGACTTTCCCTTTCTGTCGCAATATCTCCATCGACTATGGTATCCTTGAAAAGGCAGACAATGTCTACGTCAATATTTCCGATTTCGGCTGGAGTGACTTGGGCACCTGGGGGGCACTCCATGAGATTTCCGAACGGGATGAGAACAACAATGCCAATCTCAATTGCAAAGCCCTCTTCATTGAAAGCAACGACAATGTGGTCGCGATGAGCGACGACAAAATGGTGGTGATACAGGGACTGGATGACTATATTGTGGCTGAATCTGACAATGTGCTGCTAGTCTGCAAAAAGAGCGAGGAGCAGCGCATCAAGCATTTTGTCACCGATGTCAAGTTCAGATATGGTGACGAGTTTGTATAACGGTGTGATTATTCTACACGTCTGAAATGAAAGAGGATCCGGCAATTGCCGGATCCTCTTTCATTTGGTGATGCAGTGATTGAATCAATTGCTGTAATCGATGATGGCCACATTGAATGAATTGGGTTTCACAGTAAGCTGTAACTTGTTCCCCTGCATAGATTGGTAAGTGGAGTGAGGCAGAACGACAGCCGGGTTATCGAGGCTGTTTTCTGCATCCAATTCAGCCGCGAGGGTGATCACCTCCACTTGCTGATGCAGTTGTGACTTCTTCTCCAGTCCCTCCAGTGTGATGTTGAATACCCTCTTTTCATCTGACACATTGCTCAGTTTGATGATGATCTCCTTTTTATTCTTGTCGATCA
>JAAZLV010000084.1 GCA_012799155.1 Bacteroidales bacterium
CTGGCACCTCCCGTAGTCTTCAGTCTGGAAGAGGCACTCGAGTACATCAAGGAGGATGAATATGTGGAGGTAACACCTCATCACATGCGTATCCGCAAGATGCTACTCGACGAGACCGAGCGCAAGCGTGCTTCCAAGAAAGGATAATGCTAACAAGTTCACACAATGGGACAGGACACATCTTTCTGCCTATCCCATTGTGTGATTGTTGAAACTATTTTATATTCAGTTACTTTTTTACCACAAGCTGGTATTCTGTATTACCGTTTCCTTATCTCGATCCTGGCTTTAGAGTTGCTCTCGAAAGCGACTCCAACTATTCGGTTGCACCCTTCTAGAATATTTTGATAGGAAAAGCGATCATACAAATCATTTCCACTGCTCTCAAAGATCATTTTCTCATCACTCCAACTAACGACCGGTAAGTTTTTTAATGTAAAGGCATAACAGTCGTAAATCTGTTCAGCTAAAAGTAGTTTTTTGTTTTTGAAATCAATCTGTAGTTTGTAATTCTCTTCTCCAGCGAAATCAGAATGCATTGTTGTGACAAAATAACCATCCTTGTAGGTTAGTGGTTCAAATCCATCCCATTCTTCGCTATGTTCCGCCCATGAAGTTACGATATCTCCTTCGTCATTCACCCATTCAGCCTCTATCTGGAAATTGTCAATAGTGGATTTGAACTCGTAATTACCCTTCGGCCCTTCTTCATCAGACTCCGGTTCCTGCGTATTCACCTCGGTCACGGTCACCTTGCCTGCTTCCACCTCAACTTCCACTGTTCCACGGTAACCTTTTTCGTTGATCACTGTCACCAACCACTTACCTGCCTTTACAAGCATATCGATACCATCCGAGATGCCAGTCTTCGTGGTGGTGTAGATGGATGGAGAACCATCACTGCTGGTTGCTCCTCCTTTCTTTTCTACAATTACAATGGATTTAGTTTTTTCTTTATTCTTATCCGTTATTGACACCTTGCCTTTGGTCTCCTCCTTGTCATCTTTTTTGAACACCGTCTCATCTACCTTGTTGCGGATGGCGTTCACCACGTCACTGCCGTTGAAGCCGGTATATCCGATGTCACCAGTCACCTCCTCCAGGATGTCAGAGGCCGCATGAAATCCATGTTCTGCTGCTTCTTTCCAGCTCTCCGACTTGGTCATCTTCTCCACATTATCAGCCACTTTAGTTACCGTGGTACCTGTACCAAAACCGGGAACTACGGCTGATGTCGCGTCAAGGACCACGTTGGCTCCCGATTCAACACCCTTTGCTCCTTCATTCACCACGATCTTCTGCGGTGTAAGCCCTTTCTCCTGAGCCAGGTCGGAGAACTCAGTCTCTCCATCGTGATAAAAGTCATTGTATATCTGTCCTGCCGAAGAGTCATAATCACCCTTTTGCAGCTTATTCCAGAAATCGGCCTCATTCTTCGATTTATTTTTCCACTCATCCCTCATGCCATTGTAGAGCTTGCTGCGTTCGGCAGCTGTCATGTTGGAAGCGATGGTGGTGATCCGTTCCCGGTTGCGCTCACCCGCTCCGCTTACCCAGGAAAAGAATTCCTTGGCGGAACTGAAGATGCCGCGCGTCTGGGTAGGTCGTTGGAGTACACCCGATGATTCAAGCTGCTGAATGGCAGCAACATATTTATCAGCTTCCTTGTTCAATTCTTCCAGTTCAGCGAAAAACTTACTGAACTCAGTTTTGCTGATTGTTCCTTCGAAGGGAGCTTTAGTGAATCCATCGGAAGTATAATTCAGGGCATTTAAGATCAGCGACTCCTTGCGGTAGGCGAACTCGTAGAATAGTTCCGCATCACTTTTAAAACCCTCATAGCCGATATCGGCATTACCTACTCCAGGTTCATTTGGATTGCATCCGGAAAATAGAGTGATTTGTAACACCAGACATACAATTAATGTAGAAATGAATGACCTTTTCATCGTTTAGGTTTTTGGTTATTTTTATTATAATTTCACATCACAACCAAAACAAAATTAGCCATAAATCAAGTTCAATCATATTACAAATCGTACAATCTTATATAACAAATCGTACATCTTAACAAAAAGGATGAAGATGAACTGCTTACATTGAATGGATGTAAATCACTGATGCAAAAAAAACCCTGCCGACTGGCAGGGTCCTATAACTTTTAAGGTGTAATCAAACATGTCATTTTATCAGGTTGATAAACTCCTCCCGTGTTTTCTGCTCACCGAAGACACCGGTGAAATCGGATGTGGTGGTGATGGAATGTTGCTTCTCCACACCACGCATCTGCATGCACATGTGCTGTGCTTCTATCACCACCATCACTCCCATGGGGTTGAGCGTTTTTTGTATGCACTCCTTTATTTGGGTGGTAAGCCGTTCCTGCACCTGTAGGCGACGGGCAAAGATATCCACCACCCGGGCAATCTTGCTCAACCCGGTAATGTAACCGTTGGGAATGTAGGCCACATGAGCCTTTCCGTAGAATGGTAGCATGTGATGTTCGCACATGGAGAAGAGATCGATATCCTTCACGATTACCATCTGGCGGTAGTTCTCCTTGAAAAGTGCGGAGCGGAGAATCTCCTCGGGATCCTGCCAGTAGCCCCGGGTGAGGTACTGCATTGCTTTAGCCACCCGTTGTGGCGTCTTTATCAGTCCCTCGCGACCGGTATCTTCTCCCAGCAATGTGAGAATATCCTGCATGTGATCCGCAATCAGGTTGCGGTTCTTCTCTATTTCTTCTGACGACATCTGATTTCTTTGTTGTAGGCTTTTATTCCCTGGTGGAGGGTGTACTGTGTACCGGTATCTTAACCTCATCCACCACGATATACATCTCCCTTCCAAATGAGGGGAATGCCCTTCGTATCTCCTGCATCACCTCCTCAGCCTCCGCGCGTTTTTCGAAGTTCCCTACGCGCAATCTCCAAAAGGGAGAATCAAACATCACCACAGTTTCATGCTGTGGAAATGCACTGTGAATTTGTTGCTGCTTTCGTGTTGCCTCGTTGCGTGAGGTACGTTGGTTGTTGCCTGAAAAGGCTTGTATCTTGTAACCCCGCATCTTGTAATACTGCGTCGACCCGTCGGCTGAGGTGTATACAGGTCGTGTGGGTGCCATGGGGCGTCCCAGCACACCGCTGATACGTTCATCTTCGTAGACCCTCACGCTTCCCTTGCCGGGCTGATCACTGTTTAGCTCCTGAAGAATCTGATTCCTGGGAGATGTCTGCTGCGCAAAGAGTGTGGTTGTCAGGAGTGACATCAACAAAAAAGAGAGTAAAATGGGCAATCGCTGCATCACTTTTTTCTACAAAGGTAAAGAATTACCACAGATTCAGTCAGAATCTGTGGTAAAAATCTGTTAATAGCTTAAAATGCCTCAATGATCGGCATAAACTTGTCTACACCCAGTGAGGCACCGCCAATGAGGCCGCCATCCACGTCGGGGTTAGAGAAGAGTTCCTTGGCGTTGGAAGCATTGCAGCTGCCACCGTAAAGGATTGAGGTGTTATCTGCCACATCAGCACCATATTTTTCGGTAAGGGTGCTGCGGATGAAGGCATGCATTTCCTGTGCCTGTGCTGCAGAAGCAGTCTTACCTGTACCAATGGCCCATACCGGCTCGTAGGCCAGCACGATCTTAGCGAAATCGTCGGCAGAGAGATCAAACAGGGAAGCTTCTATCTGCGATTTTACCACCTCGAAATGTTTTTCCGATTCTCTCTCCTCCAGTACCTCACCAATACAGAAGATGGGGGTCAGTCCGTTGGCAAG
>JAAZLV010000433.1 GCA_012799155.1 Bacteroidales bacterium
CTCCGGTGTCAGCATCGGTGGACAGACAGCAGAGACGGTGGTGCTTCCCTTCTCCACCATGCAGCAGGCTTTCAACCAGGGCAACATCATCCACTTTCTTGCCGCAACCGCGAAGAATGGAGTGTCTGTGAAGGTAATACAGGAGAAGATCTCGGAGGTGCTGAAACAGCAACATCAGATTGCCCCGGACGACAAGGAAGCGGTATGGACGATGAACATCGAGGAGCAGTTCAAGATGTTTAACAACCTGGGCATCGGCATTGCCGCCCTGATATGGATCGTGGGACTGGGTCCCCTCTTTGCCGGAGCCATCGGTGTGAGCAACATCATGCTTGTCACCGTGCGGGAACGAACCCGTGAGATCGGCATCCGCCGTGCCATGGGAGCCACCCCCCTCAACATCATCGGCCAGATCCTCAGCGAGAGCATTGTGCTCACCCTGGTGGCCGGCCTCAGCGGCATCGTGATCGGAGTGGGACTGCTGCGCGCCGTCGGCATCGTGCTGAGCCAGGGCGACCAGTTCTTCAAGGATCCGCAGATCTCCTTCGGCATGGCAATCGCATCGCTCATCATCCTGGTGATCATAGGCACCTTTGCCGGCTATCTGCCCGCACAGCGCGCCATGCTGATCAAGCCGGTAGAGGCCATCAGCGAAGAATAAAAAACTGACAACTGATAACTGACAACTAAATAAAAATTACATGAAACGAATTTTGAGAATTGCAGGTTTTGTACTGTTGGGATTGCTGGTCCTCTCCACCTTTGTCTTTCTCTGGCAGAAATCACGCCCAAAGACAGTGAACTACAACATCGAAACCGCCGTGAAGGGCGATGTGGAGAAGCGAACGGTGGCCACCGGCAAGGTGGAGCCGCGCAACGAGATCCTCATCAAGCCCCAGATGTCGGGCATCATTGCCGAAGTGTTCAAGGAGGCAGGCGACAAGGTGCAGGCCGGCGACATCATCGCCCGCATCCAGGTGGTACCCGACATGGTGAACCTGAGCAGCGCCGAGTCGCGTGTGCAGCGGGCACAGCTTGCTGCCGACCAGAGCAAGGCCAACTATGAGCGCGACAGGAGGCTCTACGACAACGAGGTGATCTCACGTGAGGAGTTCGAAAAGGTAGAGCTGCAATACAAGAACGACCAGGAGGAGCTGCGCGCAGCCAACGACAACCTGAGCCTTGTCCGCACCGGTATCACCCAGAGCTCGGCCAAGACCAGCAACACGCTGGTGCGCTCCACCGTGAGCGGTACCATCCTCGACGTGCCGGTCAAGGCGGGCAACTCGGTGATCCAGTCCAACAACTTCAACGATGGCACCACTGTGGCCTCTGTGGCCAACCTGAGCGACATGCTCTTCGTAGGTAAGATCGATGAAACCGAAGTGGGGAAACTCGTCACCGGCATGCCCATGGAGATCACCATCGGCGCCATACAGGACCTGAAGATACCCGCCACGCTCGAATATGTATCGCCCAAGGGCGTGGAGGAGAGCGGTGCCATCCTCTTCGAAATGAAAGCCGCCCTGAAGCTGCCCGACAGCATCTTCATCCGCGCCGGCTACAGTGCCAACGCCGACATCATCCTCGACAAGCGCTCACAAGTGATCACCATCGCCGAGAGTGCCGTGGAATTCAGCGGCGACTCCACCTTCGTCCACCTGTTGACAAGCGAGAAACCTCAAGCCTTTGAGCGGAAACAGATTGAGATCGGTCTCTCCGACGGCATCCACATCGAGGTGAAAGAGGGATTGAATGAGAACGACAAGGTGCGTGGCAGCGAGATCATCGAACAAAAATAAACCAGAGATCATGCAGATCAGACAAACAATCATCCTAGCCCTGCTGCTCATCGGATCCATCGCTCCCCTCGCCGCACAGAAGCGTTACACGCTGATGGAATGCATCGAGACAGCACTTGAGAACAACCGCAACATCAAACAGCAGGAGCTGAACCGCCAGCAGCGTGAGATCGCTTACAGCCAGGCGCGTGCCGACCTGTTACCGAACCTCAATGCCTCTGCGGGACAGAACTTCGTCTTTGGCCGCTCCATCGGTCTCGACAATGTCTACCAGAACACCAATTCATCACAGACAAGCTTCAGCCTGGGTGCGAACATCACCCTCTTCGACGGGTTACGCATGAAGCACAACATCGACGCCCGTAAGGCTGAGATGTATGCCTCCGAGGCGGACCTGGAAAAGATGCAGGACGACATCGTGATGAGCGTCTCCACTGCCTTCCTGCAGGCCCTCCTCAACAAGGAGCTGCTCCGCATCGCCGAGAATCAGTTGGAGACCACACAGGCCGACATCACCCGCCGCCAGGAGCTGGTGAACAGTGGCAAGATGGCACGGGGCGAGCTGTTGGAACAGGAAGCACAACTAGCAAGGGAGGAACTCAACATAGTACAGGCGGCCAGCAATCTTAAACTGGCACTGCTCGATCTGGCACAGATCATGGAGCTGGAAACGTTCGATGATTTCGATGTGACAGCCCCGCCCGCCGAGTCGCTCATCAGCGAATCCACCTTGCTTGCCTCCGAAGCGGTCTATGAGAGTGCACTACAGAACCGCCCCATCATACGGAGCATGCAGTACCGTATTGAAAGCAGCGAAAAAGAAAAGCTGATGGCCCGGTCGCAGTACTTCCCCACCCTCTCTTTTGGCGCCAACATGGGAACCGGTTATTACAACATGAGCGGACGCAACAACGATGCCTTCAGCACGCAGCTGCGCAACAACATGAGCAATTCGCTCGGCTTCAACCTGCGGATTCCCATATTCAACAAGTTTCAGGTCAGGAACAACATCCACAGTGCCGATCTGGCTATTGCCAATACACGCCTGGAGATGGACAAGACAAAGCTGGAGCTACGCAAGCAGATCGAACAGGCCTATTACAATGCCGTGGGAGCCAAAAGCCGTTGGGATGCCGCCAAAAAATCGGTTGAGGCCAGTAACGAAGCCTATCGCTTTGCCGAAGAGAAGCATGAGAGTGGCCGTGCCAACACCTATGAGCTGACGCTGGCCAAAAACAACCAGACACATGCCCTGGGCGAAGAGGCACAGGCCAAGTATGAGTATGCGTTCCGGTTGAAGATCCTGGAACTGTTAAAAGATTGATGTTACCGTAACCATTTTGGTTCAGTTACTGTCCAACAGAAAAAATTTAAAAGCAGATGAAAACAACATTTCTTGCAATCCTGACAATGTTCCTGTCAATGAACGGCACCTCCTGTGCCCAGACACGCACCGCAAAAGATGCCTTTGAGGTGAGCGACTTCACCGCGATAGAGGCCTCGGTGGTGGCCAATGTCTTCATTACCCAGTCGCCCGTGACAAATGTCACCGCCGAAGGGAACGAAGAGTTGCTTGAACGGCTGGAGATTAGAATGGAAGGCGAACGGCTCATCCTCGACATGGAGGATGAACGATTCTGGAAACGATTTGGCAAGAATGCCAGTAAGCTGACAATCCGGATCGCTACCCCCACCCTTTCGGAGATCGACTTTGAAGGGGTAGGCAACATCATCATCGAAGGGGTCTTCAATACCCCGCAACTGGTGATTAACAGCGAGGGGGTGGGCAACCTCACCGCTAACAACCTGGAGTGTGAATTTGTGAAGATCAGCTCCGAGGGTGTGGGCAACACCATTGTAGGCGGCAAGGCCGGCAAGGTGGAGATCAACTCCCAGGGCGTGGGCAACGTAGATGCCCGGATGCTGCTAGCACCCGAGGCGGTAGTTTCCTCGCAGGGGGTGGGCAACGTGAGCTGCTACGCATCCGACTTCCTGAGCATACGCTCGCAGGGGGTAGGCAATGTACACTACTACGGCAAGCCGTTGAAAACAGACCTCATCAAGGACGGGGTCGGCAAAATACGACCGGGAGAGTGATCGCCAAACATAAAAATAAATTACTCTACTTCTAATTTACATAAATCCAAAACCGGGGGCTTGCGAAAGTCCCCGATTTTTATTTTTCAACTTTTAATCTTTCAAGCATCCCAGCGGCACCACGAGAATTCCGTCGGGACGTCTATAGGCATATCTCCCACCAGTGAGCACCATCATAAAGGAAGGTTCTCCTATACGCGAGGTGCTCACCTTATTTTTTAGTCTCATTAGACTTTCAGCTGCTTCCTCAATCCTATGTTCTCCAAGTTTCACTTCCACCGGAGCCCATCTGCCATCATGCAGTGAGATGATCAGATCAATTTCAAGATTATCTTTATCGCGATAATGAAAAATTTCTCCGTCATTCACCTGTGCATAAATTCGCATATCACGGGTACAGAGCGATTCAAATAAAAACCCGAAAGACTCCGGATCACGCAATAAACGATCGGCCTCAACCCGCATAATAGCCGTCGCAATGGAAGGATCCACCAATTGCCTTTTGTCCGAGGTCCTGACAGTTGTTTTCGACCTTAAAGAGGGAGACCATGCCGGCACATCCTCCACGACATATCAAATGGGCAATATGAGGTATTTCTAACTTACTGACTGCCTCTATCTTATGATTACCATCAAACAAACCTCTCAATGAAACAACACCTATCGATTCTTTCGACTCAAACAAACTCATCGGACGCATCCTGCCATTCATCAATGAGTCGTGGAGTTTCTCCCTCAAGTAAGAGTTATGGCATCATTTTAGCCGTTTCCTTATGTTGCGGACTCTCCTGGATATAAAGTACACTATTGGCTGACTGTAAAGCTGTTTCTGTTTTACCACACCATTTGGCACCCACGATTAGCACAGCGCCCGTAATGTGTAATTTTTGCTATAATACCCTGTCACAAATACGGGGATAGTATTCTTTCATTTCCATCTTTGACAAGTATTTAAAGCCGTAAAAATAAGTAATTTATATAATTACTACAAGAAATGGTGCAATAAAACTACAATAAATGGCGGATATTTACTACAAGAATTGGCAATTATTTCCGAAAGGCTTGTAAAAGTCCCCGGTTTTATTTCATCATCTCGATATCGCGCAGCCAGGAGAGCACCCTGAAGGGCCACTCGTTCACTGTGTGACCGGTGTTGCGCAACCCGTAACCGTGCCCACCGGAGGGATAGAGGTGCAGCGCGGCTGGTACGTTTGCCTCTTTGAGGGCGTAATAATAAAACAGGCTACTGTTGATATAATTCTTATCGTCCTGCGTCTGGATCAGAATGGTAGGAGGTGTATTGGCATCAACTTTCAGCTCGGGGGCGATTGAGAAATGTTCACCGGAGAGATAGGCCGGGTAGACCAAGATGGTGAAGTCGGGACGGAGACTGACCTCGTCAAAGGCATCCACTTTGGGATAGGTGCGCTCACCATAGTGAGTACTGGCCATGGCGGAGAGGTGTGCACCCGCCGAAAAGCCCATTACGCCAATCTTGTTTGCATCAATCCCCCACTCCACCGCATGTGCACGGGTGTAGGCGATGGCTCGCTGCAGGTCCTGCAAAGGAGCGGCATGTTTCTCCAACCCCTCACGACGCGGCACACGGTATTTCACCAGCACACAGTTGATGCCGAAGCTATTGAATCGTTTGCATATCTCAGACCCTTCCAGATTGTAAGCAAGAATATTGTATGCCCCACCAGGGTTCACAACAATCGTCACACCACTATTCCTGTCGGCGGGTGCCGGATAGAACGTAAGGGTTGGTTCATCCAC
>JAAZLV010000085.1 GCA_012799155.1 Bacteroidales bacterium
AGCGCCTGTTATTACTGAAAAACAAATTGGAGCAATTAAATGTTCGTGTCTTGACGCTCTGTTTTGATGTGTGTGATGAGCAGTCGGTAAAACAATCGTTGGGGTCATTGCCCGAAGAGTGGCAGGCAATCGATATCCTGGTCAATAATGCTGGTCTGGCTGCCGGTCTGAGCACCTTACAGGAGGGAAACAGCGACGACTGGAACAGGATGATCGATACCAATGTGAAGGGGTTGCTGTATGTCACGCGTGCTGTAACTCCCGGCATGGTGGTGAGGGGCAGCGGACAGATCGTCAATATCGGATCCATCGCTGGCAAGGAGGTTTATCCAAACGGGAATGTCTATTGTGCCACAAAGCATGCGGTTGATGCCCTCACAAAGGGTATGCGTATCGATCTTCTAACTCATGGCATTCGTGTGACACAGGTATGCCCCGGCGCGGTGGAGACCGAATTCTCGTTGGTACGGTTCCATGGTGATGCTGCTCGTGCTGAAAAGGTGTATCAAGGCTTTGAGAACCTCATCGCCGCGGATATAGCCGAATGTATCCGGTTTGTTATCAACCGTCCCCCGCATGTGAACATCAATGATATGGTTGTGATGCCTACGGCACAGGCAACAGCTACACTTTTTCACAAAATTGACTATCTGTAAATCTAAACATGAATCAAATGAAATCACGAACTATTTTATTTACACTTTTATTGACAATGACAACCACGATGATACAATCACAGGAGAAGATCACTTTTCAAACTCCTCCCAGGGAGATACTGGAGTTGGTTGATGTTCAAAGAGCACCCGTTGTGGAAATGGACAGCAGGAATGAACAGATGCTTTTCTATTACCGTAACAGCTTCAAGTCACTGGCAGAACTCAAGCAGCCCGAATTGCGATTGGGGGGACTGCGCATCAATCCTGATGCCAACATCTCAAGTACAGTTACCTATTACAACGATGTTCGTTATAAGAAGACGGTCGAAAATGATTTGCACCTCTTTGCCGGGATGCCTGCTGATGCACGCATGGCCTATTTCTCATTCTCTCCCGATGAAACTAAATTGGCATTTACAAACACTACTGATCAGGGTGTCGAACTGTGGGTGGTCGATCTAACCCAACTCACCGCACGCAGAATTACAGAGGCTGTTCTGAATGCCAATACCGGTATGCCATACAGTTGGTTCCCCGATGGTTTGTCGCTGCTGGTGAGGATTTTGCCCGCCGATCGCCCATCTCTGATTGATGCATTGAAGGCATTGCCGGAAGGACCTATTGTGTCGGTCAGCGAGGGTCAGATCTCACAAAACCGTACCTATCAGGATCTGCTTAAGAATCCTGTCGATGAACTCAACTTCGAGAGGCTTGTCACATCTGAACTTTGTCGTGTGAATCTTAATGGTGATGTTGACCTTTGGAAGGAAGCAGGGATGTATATCGATCATGAGTTCTCTCCCGGCGGAGATTTTCTGCTGTTAACCACACTGGAGCACCCATTTTCATACCTGGTACCCTGGTATAGCTTCCCCAACAGAACCGATCTCTTTCATGCCGATGGTCGTTTCATGAAGACCTTCAGTCGGCAGCCACTGCTCGACAACCTGCCAGTGGGTTTTATGGCCACCTGGCAGGGAAAGCGCAACATCCACTGGCGGGCCGACAAGCCGGCAACACTTGCGTGGGTGGAAGCTTTGGACAATGGTGATCCGGAAGTGGCGAAGCCTTTTCGCGACGAGCTCTTTCAACTGGAAGCCCCTTTTACCGGTAAGGCTCAATCATTGATGAAGACCATTCAGCGATTCGCAGGGGTGATATGGGGCAATGATAGCTATGCAGTGGTACTGGATCGCTGGTGGAACACACGAAATAGCAAAACCTATCTCTTCAATCCTTCTGACAGCAGTCGTGAACCTCATATCCTATTCGACCGTGATTATCAGGACACTTATAGCCACCCGGGGATCTTTCAGACAGAGAAGAACGAACTGGGCAGTTACATCCTTAAAATTGAAGATGGCAACGCTTACCTGTTTGGAGAGGGTTTCACGCCGGAAGGTCAGTTTCCCTTCATTGACGCACTCAATTTGAAAACGCTTCGCAAGAAAAGGATATATCAATCTGACCTCAAAGGAGAAGTAGAGAGTCTTGTTTCTTTTGCTGATAGTAAGAAAGGACGCGTGATCACCCGTCTTGAATCACCCGTAAATTATCCTAATTATTACATTAGGGATATCAATCAAAAAAAGAAACTGGTTCCACTTACAGACTTTGAGAATCCATTCAAGAGTATCGAAGGGATTCACAAGGAAGTAATCAGTTACCGTAGGTCCGACGGTGTGACTCTTACCGGTACACTATACCTGCCTGCTGATTACGACAAGGAAAAGAAAGAAAAGCTGCCCATGATCATGTGGGCTTACCCCACTGAGTACAAGGACAAGAACAGTGCAGGTCAGAATACTACAAATCCCAATACATTCACCTATCTATCCTACGGCAATCCCATCTACTGGGTAACCCGAGGATATGCGGTACTTGATGATGCCGCTTTCCCCATCGTGGGAGAGGGTGAGGAGCAACCCAACGACAGCTTCGTCGATCAACTCGTGGCAAATGCAAAAGCAGCCATCGATGCAGTCAGTGCAATGGGATATATTGACCCTGACCGGGTTGCTGTTGGAGGGCACTCCTATGGTGCCTTCATGACCGCCAACCTTCTCACGCACTCTGATCTGTTTGCTGCCGGTATTGCGCGCAGTGGTGCCTACAACAGAACGCTGACGCCTTTCGGCTTTCAGAGCGAAGAACGAAGTTATTGGGATGCCCCGGAAGTGTATCAGTCAATGTCTCCTTTCATGCATGCTGCAAAAATGAAGACGCCGATGCTGATCGTACATGGGGAGGCAGACAATAATTCCGGCACGCATACCATGCAGAGCGAACGTTATTTTCAAGCCCTGAAAAGTTTTGGAGCTCCGGTACGTCTTGTAATTCTTCCCTTGGAGAGCCATGGCTATGCTGCCAGAGAAAATGTATTACATCTGCTGTGGGAACAGGATCAGTGGCTGGAAAAATATGTAAAGAACAGGGTTAGAGAGAAGCGGCAGACAGACTGAAAATTTGTCAGTCATGCTGTCAGTTTCCATGTCTGTATCTATTTTTTTGTTTGATTTATGACATAAATAATTTTTGGCACAGATTTCGCAGTTCTGATGATGTCAATTTGATCAATAAAAAGTTAAATAGTAACATCAATTTTAGTAGTATGAACATTAAACCATTGGCAGACAGAGTGCTGGTAAAACCAGCTGCTGCAGAAGAAAAAACAGTCAGCGGAATTATCATTCCCGATAGCGCAAAAGAAAAACCCCTCAAAGGTGAAGTGATTGCCGTAGGTAAAGGTACTAAGGATGAAGAGATGGTCGTGAAAGAAGGCGACAAGGTACTCTATGGTAAATATGCAGGTACTGAAATTGAAGTCGATGGTGTGCAACACCTCATCATGCGTCAATCAGACATCCTGGCGGTTCTATCGTGAGAGATAAGAAAAGATTGAGAGAGGTTCAAACGATCCTGATCAATCCAGTATTTAATCAAACAAAAAAAACAATTAGACAATATGGCAAAAGAGATTAAGTTTAATATGGATGCCCGCGACCTGCTTAAAAAGGGTGTGGACGAACTGGCAGATGCAGTGAAAGTAACATTGGGACCGAAAGGTCGCAACGTGATCATTGACAAGAAATATGGTGCACCCCAGATCACCAAGGATGGTGTGACGGTTGCCAAAGAGGTGGAACTCGAAGATGCTTTCCAGAACATGGGAGCCCAGCTGGTAAAAGAGGTAGCCTCTAAAACCAATGATGATGCAGGTGACGGTACTACAACTGCTACCGTGCTGGCCCAGTCTATTATTGGTGTGGGTCTGAAGAATGTGACTGCCGGAGCCAACCCGATGGATCTGAAGCGAGGTATTGACAAGGCGGTGGCCAAAGTTGTCGAGAACCTCAAGGAGCAAGCTGTTGAAGTGGGTGACGACCTGAAGAAGATTGAAAATGTTGCCAAGATCTCCGCCAACGGTGACGAAACCATCGGAAAGTTGATCGCGGAAGCAATGCAGAAGGTGAGCAAGGAAGGCGTTATAACCGTAGAGGAATCGAAAGGTACCGATACTTATGTGGATGTGGTTGAAGGTATGCAGTTCGACCGTGGCTATATCTCTCCCTACTTCGTGACCGATACTGAAGCGATGGAGGTGGCTTTTGAGAATCCGCTCATCCTGATCCACGACAAGAAAATCTCAGCAATCAAGGATCTGCTGCCCATCCTCGAAAAAGGAGTGCAAACCGGCAAGCCGCTGTTGATCATTGCCGAAGATATCGACTCGGAAGCACTCACCACCTTGGTGGTAAACCGCCTGCGCGGATCGCTCAAGATCGCTGCAGTGAAGGCACCCGGCTTTGGTGACCGCAGAAAAGAAATGCTCGAAGACATTGCCATTCTTACTGGAGGTGTTGTTGTTTCTGAAGAAAAGGGACTCACCCTCGAGAATGCCACCTTGGATATGCTCGGTAGCGCCGAGAAGGTGACAATCGACAAGGATACTACCACCATCGTGAACGGAGTGGGTGAGAAGGAGGCAATTGAAAGCCGTATCGGACAGATTCGTGCCCAAATCGAAAAGACTACTTCAGAC
Source organism: Bacteroidales bacterium (assembly GCA_012799155.1). Taxonomy (GTDB): domain Bacteria; phylum Bacteroidota; class Bacteroidia; order Bacteroidales; family Dysgonomonadaceae; genus Proteiniphilum. The sequence continues at coordinate 4,699 of JAAZLV010000085.1, forward strand.
TACGACCGCGAAAAGCTGCAGGAGCGTCTTGCCAAATTGGCCGGCGGTGTAGCAGTACTTTACGTGGGAGCAGCTTCCGAAGTGGAGATGAAAGAAAAGAAAGACCGCGTGCAGGATGCACTTTCAGCAACCCGTGCTGCGGTTGAGGAAGGTACTGTTCCTGGTGGAGGTGTGGCTTACATTCGTGCCATTGATGCCATCGACGGCATGAAGGGTGAGAACGAAGACGAGACCACTGGTATCGAAATCGTGAAGCGTGCCATTGAGGAACCGTTGCGTCAGATCGTGGCCAATGCCGGAAAAGAAGGTGCCGTTGTGGTACAGAAAGTACGCGAAGGAAAAGCTGACTTTGGTTACAATGCGCGTTACGACCAATATGAAAACCTCTATGAAACAGGGGTGATCGACCCTGCCAAGGTGACCCGCGTGGCACTGGAAAATGCAGCCTCCATTGC
>JAAZLV010000444.1 GCA_012799155.1 Bacteroidales bacterium
CCCCCCCCAGGTTCATTTGTCTCCGCTCCCGGCGGCGGGCAATGGCCCGCCGTACAGGCTCGGACTGCAGAACGATGACCCCGGCGATGATCAGCGCCTTGAAGGCCATGATGGCCTCGCTCACCACGCCAAAATAGAGCACCAGGGTGGTGATGGTGCGGATCATCAGAGAGCCCACCACCGTGCCCAGCAGGCTGAACTTGCCGCCGGTCATGCTGGTGCCGCCGATGACAACCGCCAGGATGGCGTCCATCTCATAGCCCAGGCCCGCGTTGTTGGAGTCGTTGGAAGAGATGCGGCTGGCGTAAATCAGCCCGGAGATGCCCGACAGAAAGCCGGTGATGACATAGGCGATGAGGATGATGGTCTCCGACTTCAATCCGGACACCCGGCTGGCGTTGGGATTGATGCCCACTGCTTCCACGAACATGCCGTAGGAAGTCCTGCGCACAAACACCAGCATGGCCACCACCACCACCAGGGTGATGATGATGGGCAAGGGGATGCCCAGGATGCTTCCGTTGCCGATGAATTTGAAGGGTGTATATTGGGTGGTGAACTGTTTGCCGTTGGTGACGATCTGTGCGATGCCCCGGCCGCCGACCATCAGGATCAGGGTGGCGATGATTGGCTGTATCTTAAGCCTTGCCACCAGGGTGCCGTTAAAGAGGCCCATCAGGGTGCAGACCGCCAGGGGCACCAGCAGCGCATAGGCAAAGGGCATGACCGTGTAGTCCCCGGGGGTGGTGTACACCAGCACATCCCAGCGCAGGAATTTCAGCGCGATGGCACCGGACACGGCTACCAGGGCGCCCACAGAGATGTCCGTGCCCCCCAGGGCCAGCACCAGGGTCATCCCCATGGCAATGATGGTGATTTCCGAGGAGCGGTTCAGGATGTCAATGGGGGTGCCGAAAAGCACCCGGGTCCCATCCTCCAGCGTCCTGATTTGAATATTGAGAAAGTCCGGCCGGATGATGAAGCCCACCAGCAGGATCAGGAGCTCTGCCACCACCGCCCAAAAGAGCTTTGAGCGCAGGAGGGTTTCCCATTTTAATCCGTGTTTCATGTCATCGCCTCCTCTTTCTCCTCATTGGCGATGATCGCCAGGATGTCCGCCTGCTGGCAGTCTTCCCCATCAAGCTCCCCCGCCTTTTCCAAATCCCGCATCACGATGATGCGGTTGGCACAGCGGATGATCTCGTCCAGTTCGGAGCTGATAAAAATGATGCCCATGCCGTCCTTGCACATCTCCAGCATCAGGCGCTGGATTTCCGCCTTGGCGCCCACGTCAATGCCCCGGGTGGGCTCATCCAGGATCAGCAGGTCCGGCTGGGTGGCCATCCAGCGGGCGAGGATCACCTTCTGCTGGTTGCCACCGGACAGTTCGCCCACCTTTTTTTCCGCGTTCGGTGTCTGGATGGAAAGGAGTTTGATGAAGCGGTCGGCCAGTTCCTGCTGTTCCTGGGGTTTCATGGGGTGCATGAAGCCCCGAAGCGCCTGGCAGGCAAGGGCGATGTTCTCCCGGATGGAAAGGTCCGCCACAATACCGTCCCGCTTGCGATCCTCCGGGCAGAAAGCCATCTTGCGCCGGATGGAATCAAGGGGCGAGCTGGCGCTGAGTTTCTCCCCGTTCATGGTGATGCTGCCTTTTTGGGGTTTGAGCACGCCAAAGAGCATTTCAGCCGTCTCCGTGCGCCCGGATCCCAATAGCCCCGCGAAGCCTACCAGCTCCCCTTCCCTGACATGAAGCGAGATGTCTTCCACCTTGCCTGAGATGCCCAGGTTGGTGGCTTCCAGCACCACCTGTGCCCCTTCCTCCTGCGGTGCCTTCTTCAGGTCGTAGATGATGTTGATGTCCTTGCCGATCATGTAGGTGACCAGCTCCAGCTTGTTGATCTTATCCGCCATGTACTCGCCCACCAGCCGGCCGTTGCGCAGAACGGTGATCCGGTCAGCGATCTCAAAGACCTGGTTAAGGAAATGGGTGATGAATACGATTCCCATCCCTTTGGCCTTCAAGTCCCGCATCACCTCAAACAGGCGCGCCACCTCATGCTCGTCCAGGGAAGAGGTGGGCTCATCCAGGATCAGCACCCGGGCATTGATATCAACAGCCCTGGCGATTGACGCCATCTGCTGAATGGCGATGGAGAAGGTGGTCAGCGGCAGGGTCACATCGATGTTCACGCCCATCAGGCGCATCAGTTCCTGGCTGCGCCGGTTGATGGTCTTCCAGTCGATCTGGCCGCCCTTCATGGGCTGGCGGCCGATAAAGATATTCTCCGCCACCGTCAGGTTGGGGCAGAGATTGATCTCCTGATACACGGTGGAGATGCCCAGATGCTGGGCGTCCTGCGGGGAACTGGGCTGAATTTTCTTCCCATCCAAAAGGATAGTGCCTTTATCCATGCGATGAACGCCTGTGAGGCACTTGATCAGGGTGGACTTGCCGGCGCCGTTTTCTCCAAGCAAGGCATGCACCTCACCGGCGTGCAGGCTGAAATCCACGCCGTCCAGCGCTTTGACCCCTGGAAAGGCCATGTCAATGCCCTTCATATCCAATATCACGCCGTTCAATCACTTCACCCCCTGATTGTTAAAGGGACGGATGAGGGGCCAGCCCTCATCCGTCCGGCCTGTTTCACTTACCGGTCAGTCGGTTTAATCAATAGACCCGCTCGCCAATCTTGTCGGCGGCCTTCTCGCTTACGCGGCCGTCCAGGCTGTAGACGATGCCGCCTTC
>JAAZLV010000434.1 GCA_012799155.1 Bacteroidales bacterium
CTTCACCACCTGAAGGGTTTCCCACTTGGCTGCAGTCTCCTCTTTCCAACGGACGATCTCTTTCGCTATGGCATAATTGTGTGCATGCAGACGCTGCGACCGTTGGGCAAGCTTGCTGTAGAAACGATCAAAATAGTCGTCCATCATTCGCTTGGTGGTGTAATGCGGTGCAATCTCAGCCATCGATTTCTTGATGTATTGGATCCACTCGGGTGAATAACCCTGACTGTTGTGTGCATAATAGAGCGGGATAATATCGTTCTCCAGCATCGAGTAGATGGTGGAAGCATCCAATTCATCCTGGAACGACTGGTTGTCGTAGGTGCGTTTGTCGGTCAGCGCCCAACCGGCACCTTCGCGATAGCCTTCGTACCACCATCCGTCGAGTACGGAGAGATTCAGTACACCGTTCATCTCAGCTTTCTCACCCGAGGTGCCGGAGGCTTCCTGTGCGCGGGTGGGGGTGTTGAGCCATATGTCCACACCCGATACCAGACGTTTGGCCAACCGCATGTCATAGTTCTCCAGGAAGATGATCTTACCCAAGAATTCGGGACGACGGGAGATCTCGACAATCTGCTTGATCAATCCCTGTCCGCCACCGTCGGCGGGGTGTGCCTTGCCGGCAAAGATGAACTGTACCGGACGTCTTGGGTTGTTCACGATGCGTGCCAGCCTCTCCAGGTCGGTGAAGAGCAGGTGCGCACGTTTGTAGGTGGCAAAACGACGGGAGAAGCCTATCAACAGGGCGTTTGGATTTACCTCCTCCAGCATGTTCATGATGCGCGATGGGTCGGCCTGGTTCTTGAGCCATCCCTCCTTGAACTCCACTTGGATATAGTCGACCAGTTTCTTTTTCAGGTGCATGCGCAGATCCCAGAGCTCTTCATCGTTCACATCCCATATCTTCTTCCATATCTCGGGATTGGACTGGTCAGCGAAGAACGAGTCGCCAAAATGCTTCTCATAGAGCGCCTTTACCGACGAGGTGGCCCAGCTGGGGAGATGCACGCCGTTGGTGACGTAACCCACATGCAATTCCTCGGGGAAGTAGCCCTTCCATACCGGCTGGAACATCTTTTGCGAGACTGTGCCATGCAGTTGACTCACACCGTTTGTTTCCTGTGCAGTGTTGAGTGCAAAGACACTCATCGAGAACTTCTCATGTGAACCCGGGTTGGCACGTCCCATGTCCATGAATTGTTGCCAGGAGATGCCCAACTGCTGTACGATGGGTGTCATGTACTTGCCGATAAGGTTTTCATCGAAATAGTCGTGTCCGGCAGGTACCGGCGTGTGAACAGTGTAGAGAGAAGAGGCACGTACCACTTCCAGTGCTTCATTGAAAGAGAGCCCTTCTTCCCTGATATAATCGAGCAAACGCTGCACGTTGATCAGGGCGGCGTGCCCCTCATTCATGTGGTAAACATCTTTCTTGATGCCTAGCTTATTGAGCAGTTGGATGCCCCCGATGCCCAGCAGGAATTCCTGCTTCATGCGGTTCTCCCAGTCGCCGCCATAGAGCTGGTGGGTGATGGATCGGTCGTACTCACTGTTGAGTTCCAGATCGGTATCCATCAGGTATAGATTGATGCGGCCCACTGCCACTTTCCATATATGCGAGTAGATGATGCGGTCGTGAAAAGGCACCTCCAGAATTGTCGGCGTGCCATCTTCATTCAACAACTGGGTAATGGGCAGATTGCCAAAATGTTGTGCCTCGTAGTTCGCAATCTGCTGCCCTTCCATCGAGAGAGTCTGTGTGAAATATCCGTAGCGGTAAAGGAAACCTACGGCTGTCATGTCCACGTTGCTGTCGCTCGCTTCCTTCAGGTAGTCTCCGGCAAGAATGCCAAGACCACCGGAGTAAATCTTAAGTACGTGTGACAGACCATACTCCATGCTGAAATATGCTATGCTGGGGCGCTCGCTGTTGTGGGGGACTGCCATATAATCGCGATACTTGC
>JAAZLV010000086.1 GCA_012799155.1 Bacteroidales bacterium
ACACTCAGCCTATTAGTTCAGTGTACAAACTGCGAAAAGAGAATTACGAGAAGGAGAAAATAGTTGAAGCACTTCAACTTGCCAAAGGGAATAAAACCATGGCTGCTTCCATTCTTAACATTGACCGGAAAACACTTTACAACAAAATGAAGCTTTACAATTTGTCAACCTAAACCTTACAAAGGTAAGGACAAAAGCCATGAAAGATAATGTTTCATCAAAAACTGGCACCAAGGTAATCGTAGGCTACCTGTTGATCGTGATGGTCATGCTTGCCGGACTGTTCATATTATACCGAAATCTTGTAGCCTTCTCGGACAGTAGGGTGAAAAATGAGGCACATCGTGAGTTGCTGATCGTAGGCAATACACTTTCGAGGTTGTATGAGATTGAAAGTGAGCAGAATCTGTTCACTGCCGAGAATGCCTCTGCATATTTCCGGAAATATGATTCGATCGTTCCTCAGATTGCAAAAGGGCTCGATTCGTTGAAGATGATGAGTGAAGATTCTTTGCGGATCAATAAGTTGGATAGCATCATTCTGCTGGTCAATCAAAAACGGGAAATCCTTGAAAAAGCTGCCACACTGCTCGATTCAATGCGTACTGCTCCGGAAGTCAGAACAATAATTGAGAGCAGTTATGTGCCACCTGCACTCAACAGGGAAATAAGCAGGTATCTTACCAATAGAAATCTGAATCCCTCCCTCGACCAGAAAAGCGATACCAGTGTGGTCAAGGGTGAGCGCAAAGGTTTCATTGAAAGAGTTCGCAACGTTTTTGTTGCCTCAGAAGATTCAACCCTGGTAATAGAAAAACAATCGGTGGTCACTGCCAATCAGTTCAAGGTGATGGTAGACACGCTGATCAACAAGATTCGCACCTCTGAGCAGCTGGATCTGAAACGTTACAAACAGTTCGAGTTGGAATTTTTACGGCAACTGGAAGTGGCGAGCGTGACCAACCGCATACTGACCGCGAGAATCGACGGATTGTTGAAAAGTGTGGAACAGGAGGAGATAGCGAAATCGATCCGGTTGGTAATGGACCGTCAAAAGGCGATCAGCAGTTCACAGCAAACACTTTTAATTGTCTCCACATTAGCTGTACTGATAGCCCTTCTCTTTGGACTTCTGTTTCTGATTGATCTTAGCAAAAGCCGGCGATACCGTAGGGAGCTTGAACAATCCCATAAACGTATTTCAGATCTTCTGGCTGCGCGTGAGAAGCTGATGCTCACCATCTCACACGACATCAAGGCACCCATGAGTTCCATCATGGGCTACGTGGAGCTGATTGAGGAGGAAGATGACCCGGTTAAGAAGGGACGTTTTCTCTATAACATGAAACATTCGGGTGAGCATGTCCTGCGTCTTGTATCTACCTTGTTGGACTACCATCGCATTGAATCAGGCAGATGGCAACTGAAAGAAAGCCGTTTTGACCTGCACTCCCTGACAGAAGAGACTGTTGAGAGTTTTCGGCCATTGGCTATGCAAAAAGAATTGATCTACACCGTTGAAAACCGGATTCCCGAGAAGAGCTATCGATTGGGTGATTTTTATGTGATCCGACAGATCATGGGTAATCTTCTCTCAAATGCAATCAAGTATACCATGCATGGTGAAATATCGGTAGTAATGCAGGAAGAGATTAGGGAGCACTCCGATTGGTTCATTTTTACTGTATCGGATACCGGAGAAGGAATTAAGGAAACAGATCAGGAAGTTATTTTCAGGGAGTTTCATCAACTTGAAACTCATGCAGAAAAGAGTGAGCCGACAGAGGGAAGTGGCCTTGGACTTGCGATTACGAAAGGATTTGTGGATGTGTTGGGAGGCGAGATTGAACTTATCTCTGAAATAGGGAAGGGATCCACATTTATAATTGGTCTGCCATTGAAAAACCATATCGCTTCACAGGATAACATGACAGATGTTCCACCTTCTGACACTCAGGTAAAACAATCCGTCCTGGTTGTCGATGATGACATCGTTCAACTGACGATGATCTCCGAGATGTTGCAGAAGTTGGGTATGGATTGTACCACCGAGCGGGTTCCGGAAAAGGTCATTTCGCATCTCAGGGAGCGTTCATTCAATATCATTTTCATCGATATACAAATGCCACACACCAATGGATTTACGATGCTTGAAAAGGTGAAGGCAGCTTTGCAGGATGAGGAGATACCACTCATAGCACTCACTGCCCAGACGGAAATCTCAGATGCTGATTTTCGTGATGCCGGCTTTAGCGGATTTCTGGGCAAACCATTTACATTGAATGAGCTGCGTGAAACAATCTTCACTTATTTACCGGGCATTGATGATATCCTGAGAAAAGCCGAGAGTCACACATCGAACAATCACACAGGTGTTTCCTCATTAATTGATTTCGTGAAGGATGATGCTGTCGTCTCAAAGGCCATTTTGCAATCGTTCATTGATGAGACAAGAAACAATTTAGATGATCTTAAGGGATATTTTGAGAAAAATGATGATCATGCGGCCTCAAAACTGTCGCATAAAATGTTGCCCCTTTATCGGATGATGCGTAACACGGTGGTTGTCTTCTTGCTACAACGGCTTGAAAAGGAAAAGAATCTTTCCAAACAGGAGAAAGAGGAATTGTTGGAATTGCTGAAAGAGAGCGTGGTACAAGCTTCCGTCATGGTGGAAAAGTTATCAGTAGACTAATAAATGGCTCAATCACAGATTATTGAATCTTACCGTCGCCACCTCTTGTTGGAGAAAGGTCTATCATCTCACACTATCGAGGCATACATGAGCGACCTTCAGAAGCTGACCTCTTTTGTTGATGAGCATGATCTGAGTTTCATCAACATTGAACAACATCATCTGGAACTTTTTTTAGCACAACTCTACAAGAGTGGTATCGCACCACGTTCCATTGCCCGTGTCATTTCGGGAATGAAATCATTCTTTCGTTTTCTGATGATGGATCAATATCGTGATGACAATCCCGCAGAATTGATTGAGTCTCCAAATATTGGCCTGAAGCTGCCTGTGGTACTCACTTTGGAAGAAATAGACAAACTCCTGGGCGTGATTGATCTGTCAACTGCCGAAGGTACACGCAATTATGCCATTATCGAAACTCTTTATAGTTGTGGCTTGCGTATCTCGGAATTGACTAACCTCCGATTTTCAGACCTCTATCCCGATGAGGGGTTCATCCGAGTGGAGGGAAAAGGGAGCAAGCAACGTCTAATCCCGATATCTGAAACAGCATTGACGAAGATAGGTAACTGGCTTGCTTTCCGCAGTAAGATTTCGATTAAGAAAGGTCATGAGGATATGCTGTTTGTCAGTTCCCGTGGTAAAGCCATCTCACGTATCACCGTATTCTACTATCTGAAACAATATGCAGAGATGGCAGGGCTGAATAAAGTGATAAGCCCGCATGTACTGCGTCACTCGTTTGCCACACATTTGCTTGAAAGAGGTGCCAACATCAGGGTGATTCAGGAGATGCTCGGACATGAGAAAATCACCACCACTGAGATCTATACCCATCTTGACCGTAACTTCCTTCGGCAAGAGATTATTGAGCATCACCCACGTAACAAAAAACATGTTGAACGTTAGTCGGTTCATGGTTCCTGGATCATAGTCTGATGTGAAAGCTGATAGCTGTCCTCTGACCGTTGATCACTGATTGTTGACAGCTATTTTTTCAATAAAATGAACTCCGCTCCAAGATTATTTCCTATATTTGTTCAAAAATAGATAGCATCATGAAATTTGTAGTAACAAGCGCAACTTTGCTGAATCACCTTCAAGCCATCAGCAGGGTGATAAACTCCAAGAATACCCTGCCCATACTGGATTGTTTTCTACTTGACCTGAAGGGAAACATGCTCTCACTCACGGCTGCCGATAATGAAACAAGACTGGAAACGACTGTTGAAGTGAACAGTGCCGAAGGTGAGGGGAGCCTGGCTATCAATGCCCGCAACCTGCTTGATCCCTTGCGTGAACTGCCTGATCAGCCGTTGACCATTGATATCAACGATGAAACGTTGGAGGTATTTATCTACTATCACAACGGTAAATACAACTTTGTGGGATTGAAGGGAGATGAGTATCCCGAACCGAAACCATTGAAGGAAGATTTCATGACTCTTTCACTAGAGGCTGATATCCTTTTTTCCGGAATTAACCGTACCGTCTTCGCCACTGCTGATGATGAGCTGCGTCCCGTTATGAACGGCATCTATCTGGATATCACTGCCGATGATCTCACATTTGTGGCATCAGACGGGCACAAGTTGGTTCGAGTTACCACCACCGAGGCAAAAGGTGAAGGTCGTTCCTCCTTTATCCTGCCAAAGAAACCTGCCAACCTGCTCAAAACGCTCCTTCCTCGGGAGAGTGGTAAGGTTGAAATACGCTTCGATGAGAACAATGCCTATATCACAATGAGCGAGTACAAGATGGTTTGTCGTTTTGTTGAAGGGCGTTATCCCAATTACAACTCCGTAATCCCGCAAAACAACCCCAATCAATTTATCCTCGATAGGTTGGCATTGCTAAACGCGCTCAAGCGTGTTGCAGTCTTTTCTAATCCTGCCAGCAGTCTCGTGAAATTTCAACTCTCGGAAGATAAGATCATTGTCTCAACTCAGGATATCGATTTCCTCACCGCCGCGGAGGAGATGATTCCCTGCACCTACGAGGGGAATGTGATGAACATCGGTTTCAAGGCTGCATTCCTGATTGACATACTCAACAATATTCCCTCTTCCGATGTGCGTATTGAGCTCTCTGATCCCTCACGGGCAGGGTTGATACTTCCTGTGGAGAAAGAAGAGAATGAAGACATGCTGACGCTGCTGATGCCGATGATGTTGAACGATTAAATAGCTGATGATGCAGTTAAACCTCAAGAACCCCATCGTATTCTTCGACCTGGAGACAACAGGAATCAATATCACACAGGACCGTATCGTAGAGATCTCTTTTTTGAAAGTACATCCCAACGGCAAAGAAGAGATTAAATCGCGACGCATCAACCCTGAAATGCCCATCCCGCCTCAGGCGACAGCCATTCATGGCATCACAGATGAGGATGTGAAGGATTGCCCCACTTTTAAAAAGGTGGCCCGCTCACTGGCCGAGCAACTGGAAGGGTGTGATCTTGCCGGGTTCAACTCTAGCCGCTTCGATGTACCTATGCTGGCAGAGGAATTCTTGCGTGCAGGAATTGACTTTGACATGAGCAAACGCAAGTTTGTGGATGTGCAAATCATCTTTCATAAGAAGGAGCAACGTACCCTGGAGGCGGCCTATGCTTTTTATTGTGACAAGAAGCTGGAAAATGCCCACTCGGCTGAAGCAGACGCACTGGCCACCTATGAGGTTCTCAAATCACAGCTGGACCGTTATCCAGATCTTGCAAACGATGTGGAAACTCTTTCGAAAGAATATTCAAGTTTCAACAACAATGTTGATTTTGCAGGCAGAATCATTTACAACGACAAGGGGGTTGAGGTATTCAACTTCGGCAAACACAGGGGTAAGCCGGTTATGGAAGTGTTGGCCAAAGAGCCGAGTTACTACTCCTGGATGATGGATGGCGATTTCCCGCTCAACACAAAGCAGGTGCTTACAAAAATCAGACTCAAGGGACTCAGCGGATAAAACTCCTCAATGCAGCGTTTCTTTATCACCCTCTCATACAACGGCAAGAATTACGTGGGCTGGCAGGTACAGCCCAACGGCACCAGCGTTCAGCAGGTGCTGCAGGAATCACTATCAGTCATCCTGCGCCACGAGACGGTGATCACCGGTGCAGGTAGAACAGATGCGGGGGTACATGCCCGCAAGATGATTGCCCATTTCGACTGGGAGGGAGATTCATTTGGTGAAGCAGATCTGGTTCACAAACTCAACAATTTCCTTCCGAAAGATATTGCTGTGCAGGAAATCCGTCCGGTTATTGCTGATGCACATGCACGGTTCAGTGCCCTTTCACGCACCTACAGCTACCATCTCACCACCCGAAAGGATCCCTTTCAACATGAAATGACTTACAGGGTTCATTTCAATCCCGATCTGGAAAAGATGAATGTATTGTGTGAAGTATTGAAGGAGTATGACGATTTTACCAGCTTCAGCAAGTTGCATACCGACGTGAAGACCAATATCTGTCGGATAACCAAAGCAGGATGGATCAAGAAGGAGGATCACTATATTTTTACCATTACCGCCGACCGGTTTTTGCGCAACATGGTACGTGCCATCACCGGCACGCTGCTCGAAGCGGGCAGGGGAAGATTGGATGAGCGTGGCTTCCGCCGGATCATAGAAGCCCGAGACCGCAATGTGGCCGGTGACTCGGTGCCGGGACACGCCCTCTTCCTGGAGGATGTGATGTATCCTGACGATATATGGTTATGACATCACCTGATTGATAAGATATTTTTGTGACAGTTTTTGGGTAATAAAAACGCAGCGGCACT
>JAAZLV010000087.1 GCA_012799155.1 Bacteroidales bacterium
CCGTCAGCATTCTTCCCGCCGGCGGTGGCAAAATGGGGTTGTCCCCCGCCGCCACCCTGGATCAACTTCGCTGCCTCTCGTACCATGTTTCCGGCATGCATTCCTTCCGCTACCAGGTCGTCACTGAGCATGACCGTGAGTGAAGGCTTTCCGTTCAACTGAATGCCAGCAACGAAGAGCATCTTCTCAGGGTATTGTGCTTTCAGCTGGAAGGCAATATCCTTCACTAAGTCGGGCATCCCTACCGGCAACTCCACTCGGAACAGGGTGATGCCGTTCAACTCCTCTCTCTTCTCGATGATCCATTGACGCAGCTGCTCACTCTTCTCCTTCAAGAACTCCTGTACCTGCTTCTTCATCTCATCATTCTCAGACATAAGGCGCTGTATTCCCTGTAGGACATCAGGCACGTTGTTGAGCATGTTTTTGATTTCCAGAATCGCATCCTCCTTGGCATAAAGGTACTCCTCACATCCTTTGGCTGTGACTGCCTCAATACGGCGTACACCGGCGGCAATGGCACCCTCGCTCACGATGCGAAAGGTCCCGATGCGACCGGTGGAAGAGATGTGAGTACCTCCACAAAGCTCGATGGAGGAGCCGAAACGAACGGTTCGTACCTCTTCTCCATATTTCTCACCAAAGAGCGCCATTGCTCCCTGCGCCTTAGCCTCTTCAATGGGCACACTGCGATGTTCCTCTATTGGATAGTCGCCTCTGATGGCGGCAGTCACCTTTCTCTCCACCGCACGGATCTCCTCCGGTGTCATTTTCTGATAGTGTGAGAAGTCGAACCGCAATAGCTCAGACGATACATAAGACCCTTTCTGCTCCACATGGCTGCCCAGCACCTCACGCAATGCCTCGTGCATCAGGTGGGTGGCGGTATGGTTGCATTCGGTAGCAGTACGTTTCTCCTCATCGATCCGGGCAATGAACTCCGCTTCCGGATTTGCGGGGAGCCTGTCAGTGAGGTGCACCGCGAGGTTGTTCTCCCGTTTAGTGTCCAGGATGGGGATCCACTCGCTGCCATCTGCAGCCGTGAGTCGGCCACTGTCGCCCACCTGTCCACCCATCTCGGCATAGAAGGGTGAGCGGGAGAGGACTAATTGATAATACTGTTTGTTCTTCTGCTTAACAACTCGATATCGGAGAATGCGGGTGCTGCTTTCAATTTCATCGTATCCCACAAACGTTGGATCACCCTCATGCAGTCTAGTCCAGTCGCCTGTTTCCGTTGCGGCAGCATTGCGCGCACGCTGTTTCTGCTTCTGCATCTCGGCGTCAAATCCAGCCAGGTCGACTCGCATGTCATGCTCCCGCAGAATCAGCTCTGTCAGGTCGACAGGAAAACCGTAGGTATCGTAAAGCTGGAAAGCTACCTCCCCACTGAAGTACTCACCTTTAGACTCCGGGATGCTTTTCTCAAGCATCTTGATGCCGGTCTCTAGGGTTCGGAGGAATGACTCCTCCTCCTCCTTGATCACCTTTTCAATTAGCGTTTGCTGTGCTTGCAGCTCAGGGTAGGCTTCGCCCATCACCTCAATCAGGGTGGGCAGTAAACGGTAGATGAACGACTCATGCATCCCCAGGAAGGTGTAGCCGTAGCGTACGGCGCGACGAAGAATACGACGGATCACGTAGCCCGCACGGGCGTTGGAAGGTAATTGTCCATCGGTGACAGAGAAAGCAATGGTACGCAGATGGTCGGCAATGACCCGCATGGCGATATCCTTCCTGACTTCCTCACCATAGGGATGGGATGTGATCTCCGCAATCCTGCGAATGATGGGCTGAAACAGGTCGGTGTCATAGTTGGAGAGCTTTCCCTGTACCGCCATACAGAGTCGTTCGAAACCCATGCCAGTGTCGATCACCTTTGCCGGCAGCGGTTCCAGCGTACCGTCCGCCTTGCGGTTGTACTGCATGAATACCAGGTTCCAGATCTCGATGACCTGCGGATGACTCTGGTTCACCAACGCCAGTCCGCTTACCTTCTCACGCTCACTATCAGGACGGATATCGATATGGATCTCGGAGCAGGGACCACAGGGGCCGGTATCTCCCATCTCCCAGAAATTGTCTTTCTTGTTGCCGTTGATGATACGTTCCTTCGGCAGAAAAGCCTCCCAGAAGGATGCAGCCTCGTCGTCTCGCTCCAACCCCTCTTCGCTGGAACCCTCGAAAACGGTCACGTAGAGTCGCTCCTTGTCAAGCTTCAGCACCTCGGTGAGGTACTCCCAGGCCCAGCTGATAGCCTCCTTCTTGAAATAGTCGCCAAAGGACCAGTTACCCAACATCTCAAACATGGTGTGGTGGTAGGTGTCGTGACCCACCTCCTCCAGGTCGTTGTGTTTGCCACTCACACGAAGGCACTTCTGGGAGTCGGCTACCCGTGGGTACTTCACCGGGGCGTTGCCCAGGATGATATCCTTGAACTGGTTCATACCGGCATTGGTGAACATCAGGGTGGGGTCATCCTTGATGACCATGGGTGCCGATGGCACAATCTGGTGTTGCTTTGACTGGAAAAAATCTTGGAACGACTGGCGGATTTCTTTTGACGTGATCATATCTCTCTGTTCGTTTGCTATTTTTCATTTAATCGTTGATTTGTGGATCTCGATACAACGCAGTCCTCAAATCTGGATGATGTTGCTCATTTCAATTTAGAAGTGCAAAGATACTATTTTCTTGTGTTTTACGGAACAGAAATGAAGAGATCACTTTTCAAAGCTTTCCTGTTTACGAACATTTCTTCGTACATTTGCAACTGTGGTGGATGGGAGACAATTGATTTTATCCACCAAATAACTGCCAACACAAGAACAATGTCTAATGTAGTGATTTCTGAATGTCCCATTTGCGGCAGCAATAAGATTGAGAAACGGTTTGACTGTGAGGATTATTTCTCCAGCAGTGAGATGTTTCCTATAAGTGACTGCCTGCAATGCGGATTTCGTCTCACCAATCACTTTCCACCTGAAGAGAGAATCGGGAATTATTACGATACAGCCAACTATATCTCTCACTCCGACTCAGACAAAGGAGTCACAAACAAACTTTATCAACTTTTCCGCAGGATAATGCTGCGACGGAAAGTGCGGCTCGTGAAACGGTTCACCAATCACATCGAGCCTGAACTACTGGATATCGGTTGTGGTACCGGTCACTTCCTGCAGACGGCAAGAGCGGCTGGTTTCAGGGTAACGGGGATCGAGAAAAGCAGTATGGCAAGGGAAAAAGCTCACTCCCTGTTCAATCTCGATGTGCTGGAAGATCTGGATCATTTTATACCGGAACATTCGTTTGAGGTGATCACTCTCTGGCATGTGCTGGAGCACCTGGAGAAACTGAACGAAAGTATTGCCAAAATCAGTAGTATACTGGCTCAGGAAGGTACGCTGGTAGTTGCGCTGCCCAACCACCACTCATATGACGCAGAGGTATATGGTAAGCAGTGGGCGGCCTATGATGTGCCTCGCCATCTCTGGCATTTCACATCCGAAACGGTGGAGCAACTGATGCTGAAGCACGGCATGAGGGTGGTGAAGCGTTATCGCATGCCACTCGATGCCTTTTATATCAGCCTTGTAAGTGAATCCTACAA
>JAAZLV010000435.1 GCA_012799155.1 Bacteroidales bacterium
GGGATTCCCTCCTCCTCCGCTGCTTCGGCGGTGAATTCACCCGAGAGGCGGGCAATCATTTCATCCACCGCCGCATTGACCCCTCCAAAGTAATCCTCCTCCACGAAGTAGGGGATCATCACGTTGCGCACGATGCGGCCGGCATAGGCATCGTTGATGCGCGCCTCCAGGCCGTAGCCGGTGGCGATGAATGCATCACCCCTTCTGTTGCCCCGCTTGGGCTTGATCAGGATCACGGCTCCGTTGTTTTTGCTTCTTTGCCCCACCTGCCATTTCTCTCCCAGACGGAAGGTGAAGTCGGATGCGGCATATCCCCCCAGGTCATCTACCGTCACCACGTAAATCTGCGTGGAGGTGGAATCGTGGTATGCCAGCAGTTTTTGCTCCAGAGCGCTATTCCCGGCATCGGTGAAGATTCCGGCGAAGTCGTTCACCAGCCGGTAGGGCATCATCGGTTCCGGAATCTCCTGTGCCGACAGTGGCCATAAGAAAAGAAGAAAAATGGCAAGGATCCGGACCCTACTCTTCCAGTATAACATCATCGCTCAGTTCGTTTTTATCATTCTCCAATATGGGGTATTGTGCCTTGATCAGTTCACCAATCCGTCCTACGCCAAGGCAGATGCCATCCACAATCCTTCCCTCGCGAAAGAAGGATAACATCTCTTCCAGCACCTCATTCCAGAAGTCTTTCCGAGTGGCATCATGGATGCCGCTGTCACCCCAGATGGCTGCCTTGTGATCTGACGGGGAGATGTAGAGCAACACGCCATTGCGCTGCTCGGTGGCCTCCATTTTCAATCGTGTGAACTTGTGGCGGGCGGCCTCCAGGGGATCTCCGTTGCATTGCCGTGCCACGCATACACGGATCTCACCCGAGGTCTGGCGTTCGGCATTGCGAATAGAGGTGCTGATCTGTTCCAGCTCTTCTTTGCTCAGCATGGTTGTTTTCCGTTTTTATCGCTTTCTCAGAACTGAACTTCAGGGGCCGTTTGTGCCTCGGGAGCCGCTTCAAAGTAGGCTTTCGACTCAAACTTGAACCACCCGGCATAGATCACCTGCGGGAACTTGCGGATGTAGGCGTTGTAATCCTGCGCAATCTGGTTGAACTTGTTGCGTTCCACCGAGATGCGATTCTCGGTACCGGCCAACTCATCCTGCAGTGCCAGGAAGTTCTGATTGGCCTTCAGTTCCGGATAGTTCTCCTGAATCAGCAACAACCGACCGAGTGCCTGACTCAGCTGGTTCTGTGCCTGCTGATACTCCTGCAGGCTCTCCGCTGTAAGGTTCTCCGGGCTAATGGTGGACTGTGTGGCCCTGGCCCTGGCCTCTGTCACCTGCGTGAAGGTCTCCTGCTCATGGGTGGCATACCCCTTCACGGTGTTCACCAGGTTGGGAATCAGATCGGCACGCCGCTGGTAGGCATTCTGCACGTTACCCCATTGTGCCGTCACAGCTTCCTGCTTCTCTACCATGTTGTTGTATCCCTGGCAACCGGTTAGTGAGAGTGCACCGGCCAGAATCAATAAAATGTAAAATAACTTTTTCATTTTGTGCTGTTTTTTATTATTTTTTCGATGCTCACATTTGCATGATGAATCGTTGCAAAGATAGGAAAATAATTTCGGTAGAAGAGAGAGATGCTGTTCCAAAAAGTGTGTCTGAGTCGTTCACAAAGAACAAGGAGCAGAGAGTCCTGAAAGAGAACAGTGCCTTTTTGGAAGCTATTTCGATATTCTGGGGTAATTGCATCTTTATATCCACTCCGATAATTATTGGAGTGGATATAAGGGTGCTATAAGGGGGCAATAAGGCTAGAGGCACCGAATCCCCCGTGAAGTCCTGAATGGTATAGTTGGTTTTTTTGTCTATCTTTGCAAACAGGATCAGGGTTTCCGTTGTTCTCTTACTTTCCGTGACATAATTAAAAAAGAGCGTCTTTCTGTCAAAAATTGCTTATGAGAGTTCACAATTTTCTGTCGTCAATTACACTTTCTCTGCTGGTGTTTTCTTTTGCCACTGCCGAAGTAGCATTGGCCGTACCGGTTGATGCACTGCGAAGTGTCGCCACCGCTGACACCACCGATCTGTTTCATGATATCACCGACATCAGTCGCCAGATTGAAAAACGAACCATCGTGCAACAACAGGATCGGCACTCAATGCCCGATTCAACTTCTGTTGCCGGTGTGGGTCAGCAA
>JAAZLV010000088.1 GCA_012799155.1 Bacteroidales bacterium
AATATCATTTCGGCAGCTGAAATCCTTGGAATTAACAATGAGACAGTTGATCAGATCAGGGAAGCACTGCCACAGCTGCCACCAATGCAGATCAGTCCCGCGGGCTATTTACAGGAATGGCTGGAGGATTACGAGGAACAGGATCCCCATCACCGACATGTGTCACATCTCTACGCATTGCATCCCTCCAACCAAATCTCACCGGTTACCACACCGGAGCTGGCCGATGCGGCAAGGAAGACGCTGAACCGCAGGGGTGATGAGGGTACTGGCTGGTCACGCGCCTGGAAGATCAACTTCTGGGCCCGTTTGCATGATGGCAACAGGGCCTACAAATTGCTGAAAAGTCTGCTGGAACCGGCAATGGAAAATGTCAGTATGAGTCCTAAAGCGGGCACCTACCCCAATCTCTTTTGTGCACACCCACCCTTTCAGATTGACGGGAACCTGGGTGGTACAGCCGGCATTGCAGAAATGCTTATTCAGAGTCACGACGGATACATCCATCTGTTGCCGGCACTGCCTGACAACTGGTCGGAAGGCAGCTTCCGTGGATTACGCGTACGGGGAGGCGCAGCAGTAGATGCAGATTGGCAGGATCATAAACTGAATAAAATCCGTATCGTCGCCACTCATTCCAATAAGTTCACACTCAAAGTACCCTCATATGTTTCTGAAGTTGAGATAAACGGAGAAATGTTGCCGAAGGAAGAGGGTTTTGTGTCATTCAACCTGCAAAAAGGCGAAGAAGGAGTGATCCGGATGAGACACTAAAACAGAGACAATTAAAGTTTCTGATATATGTTATGTTGAGATGGATAAAGCCATATCCCATCTCAACATTTCGCTTCAATTTGTTCGGTACTCATTCGTATCTCGTTCTAATCTCGTTCTAATCTCGCTCTAATCTCGCTCTAATCTCGCTCTAATATGCGTCTAATAGATCCGAACCAGATAAGAGTCAGTTAAGAGTCAATTAAGAGTCAGATACGAGTCAGTTACGAGTCAGTTACGAGTCAGATACGATTTAATTGAGTTGTAATAAAAACCCAATTGAGGCCAATGTTTCTATAAGTGAATGATTGTGCCGGCTAAATACGGTCGTAGGGCAACCGTGACAACGCCTCCGACATCTTCTCCAGCATCTCCTTCATCGGCTTTTCGACCATGCCCCGGAGAAAGGGATTCAGTTCAGCGCGGAGAGTCAGACGCAGCCTTGTATCCTTCTCTCCTTTTGCAACCAGTTGTATCCAAAGGAAGACATCAAAGGGGAGCTTTTCAGATTTCAGTTTCACCACCTTGTTGGGCTCCCGTTCAGTCAGCAGGAATCGCACCGAACCAATCGGAGTTACACTGAAGGAGATGCTATCCTCATCAAATGAAAGGTCCCGAATCTGATCCTCAGGAATCTGATCCTTCACCTTCTCCAGGTTGCGGGGATCAGAGAGTACACGGTATACATCAGCATCACTGTGTAGGATTGTTTTTACGTCGCTTACGAATTCTGTCATCGTTTGCCTTTTTTGGGTGTCTGGCCCCACTGGTCGGGATTCTTGCGCCAGTCCTGTAGTGTTTTAAGCTCCGATTCATCGATGTAATCGGTGGCCACTGCCTCGTCGAGGATTGCGTCATAATCGCAGAGCGTTGTGAGCTCCACCCTAGCATCCTGCATGCTCTGTAGCGCGAGAGGGAAACCGTAGGTGAAGACTGCCACCATTCCCAGCACATCCGATCCGTCGCGGCGGATTGCTTCCACCGCCTTGAGGCTGCTGCCGCCTGTGGAGACCAAATCCTCGATCACCACAACCTTTTGTTTTGGCTTCAGGTCACCTTCGATAAGGTTCTCCAGGCCATGATCCTTGGGGGTAGCGCGAATATAGACAAAAGGGAGTCCCAACAGATCAGCGACCAACACTCCCGGAGCGATGGCACCTGTAGCCACACCGGCAATGGCATCTACTTGAGGATACTTTTCAAGGATCAGCCTGGCAAACTCCACCTTGATGAAGTTTCGAATGGCAGGATAGGACATCAGTTTACGGTTGTCGCAGTATATGGGTGATTTCCAGCCCGAAGCCCAAGTAAAGGGATTGGAGGGCTGCAATTTGATTGCTTTAATTCGCAGCAGTTTTTCTGCTGTCAACTTTTGAACGTCATGCATATTGTTGCAGATTTTTTTGATGAATCACAAAAGTACGATTTTCATCCGTAAGTGAGATTCATTTTAATAAAAAAATCAGTATACCTCACCGAGGGTGGCGATACTGATCTTCACTCCCCGGCAGTGGGTGAGCGCAATGCTGCAGGCCTCCAGGGTAGAACCGGTGGTGATGACATCATCTACCAGCAGCAGATGCTTGTCCTGAAACACCTCCGGGTGAGTGACACGGAAGATGTCACGCACATTCTCCCAGCGTTGTGTACGGGTACGAACTGTCTGTGTGGGATTGTAGACCACACGGATGAGGTTTCCTGCGGAAATGGGAAGAGCGGTAGCCTGTGAAAGCCCCTCGGCTATCAGTTGCGACTGGTTGTAGCCCCTTGATTTTTCCTTTCGCGGATGGAGTGGTACCGGCACGATTAACTGAACGGGAGCAAGGAAGTCGCTCCCCAAGAGATCTTCACCGAAGAGGCGCCCCAACAGGAGGCCAACCTCCTGTCGTTGATGGTATTTTAACTGGTGAATCAGTGGAGGCAGCACTCCTCCTTTGGTGTAGACACAGAAGCTGGCAATTCGTTCAAACGGGATGCGGCCGGCCATCAACTTCTCGGCAGCATTGTCCTTCTCCTGATAGTTATTTGTTCGTGGTAATTTGTACAAGCAGCGCAGGCAAAGAGCCTCTTCACCGGAGAGTAACGTTTCACCACATACGGCACATACCCTCGGAAAAAAAAGAGAAGAAAGTACATTCAATAGATCATTGAGGCTCATCGGGGTAGGAATCGACATCCATCATTTTCAGGCAGCGACTGATCTCCTGCATGGAGAAGCCTCTTCCCAACGCATAGCGGATCAACTTACCATTCCGCTCGTATTCAGAGCGTCCAGTGACACTCTTTCGTTTTTTTTCAAGCAACGACAATAGTGATTCGGATAACTGGCTTTCGGAAAATTGAGTGAAGACATCACGGACCACATCCGGTGAAATTCTCTTTTGTGCGAGGTGCAGTTCAATCTTTCGTTTACCCCATTTGTTAAAGTGAAGCTTTTCGCGAATGTAACTCTCCGTATAACGCCGCTCATCGATATATCTCTCTTTGATCAATCGCTCCAACAGCAACTCCACAACGTCGTCAGTGAGGTTCAACCGCAACAGTTTCTGCCTGATGTCAAACGGTGCATATTCTTTTCTGGCACAGATGCGCGTTATACGGGCATATGCCTGTTCGGGTGTGACAATTTTTTCTTGTTGTTTCATCGCTGATCACCTTTTACCGCCCTGATCATACGCTCATTTCCGGAGAGATCCTTTCTCAGCTCTATCTCCCGAAATCCCTTTTCGAGTAACATTGCACACACTTCATCACCTCTGCTTTGGTGAATCTCAAAGAAAAGCCTCCCCTCCTCCTTGAGCAAATCCACAGCCAGTGAGGCAATACGCTCGTAGAAAAGTAGAGGAGACTTATCAGGCACAAATAGTGCTTCCCCGGGTTCAAATGCAGTCACTGTACGCTCCATCGTTGTTTTCTCCGACAGGGTGATGTAGGGTGGATTGCTTACAATACAGTCATATCGGCTCTCCTCAGTGAAGGGTTTCAGGATGTCACGTTGTCTGAAAAGCACCTCCACATGGTTGAGACGGGCATTTCCCTGCGCCATCTGCAAAGCGGGAAGAGAGAGGTCCCAGGCATGTACCTTCGCCTTTGGCATATTTACTGCCAGGGCTATTGCGATACAACCGCTTCCTGTTCCGATGTCCAGGATGTCAGTTGCTCCAGCTCCGCAATCTGCAATGATCCACTCCACAAGTTCTTCTGTTTCAGGACGGGGAATCAGCACTTCACGCCCCACTTGCAACTCGATGCCATAAAAGGTTGTTTTCCCCATTACATATTGAAATGGTTCCCCCAATTTCAGTCTGGAGAGAATCTGTTGCAATTTACGTTCCTGGCAATCGGATAAATTGCTAAATTTGCCGGAGGTTAATGCGGCAAAAGTGAAGCCACTCACCTCTTCCAGAATGATCCGTGCCAGTAGGGATGTCTCGGAAGGGGAATAGTGTTCACTCAGCTCTTGCCGGATATACCGAATGATCTGATACATAACGGGTTCAATATATGTGGCATCGACCATTCGTCACACAACGGCGGTCATCACCAAAGCAAAGATAGGTAAAATGAGCATACAATCAATCTACATGGAGCGATCTCTTCAACTGGCCCGAAAGGGCAAGGGCTACACGGGATCCAATCCCATGGTAGGAGCGGTCATTGTCCACGGTGACAAGATAATTGGCGAAGGATATCATCGGAAATACGGTGAGCCACACGCCGAGGTGAATGCCATTGCCTCTGTGAAAAACCCCTCCCTTCTCATGGAAAGCACCCTCTACGTCACACTTGAACCATGTGCCCATCAGGGAAAGACGCCCCCCTGTGCCGCATTGATTGTTTCATGTCGTATTCCACGGGTGGTGATAGCAGTTACAGATCCCAATCCGATGGTTGCAGGAAAGGGGATTGCCATAATGAGAGAAGGCGGTATTGAAGTCTCTGTTGGACTGATGGAGGAGGAGGCCCGTGAACTAAACAGAGCCTTCTTCGTCAATCAACTAGATAAAAGGCCATACGTGATACTCAAATGGGCAGAAAGCCGTGATGGATATATGGACCACCTGCGTTCATCACTTACAGAAAGAGCACCTGCCATCATCTCCAATCCTATCACACAAACAATAGTACACAAGTTTCGAACAGAGGTGGCAGGCATCATGGTTGGGACTAACACCGCATTGCTAGACAACCCACAACTTACAGCAAGGAAATGGTTTGGGTCAAATCCCACCCGGGTCGTGATTGACCGGGATCATAAAATCCCATCTGACGCAGCACTCTTCAACGGAGTAACACGTACCATCCTCTTTAGTGCTGTTTCTCGTGAGTCGTCCCCCTCTTCGGCCGGCGTGAAAGTGATCATCATTGACTTTCAGGGTGATGTCATCAGCCAGATATTGTATCACCTCTACATTGAGAATGTACACTCTTTACTTGTGGAGGGTGGATCCCAATTGTTAAGCAGTTTCATTGATGCCGAATTATGGGATGAGGCCTATGTGGAGCGATCGGAGATATTGCTCGGCCAGGGTGTAAAAGCACCTGAGATACAAGGTGAAATCATCCAGGTAAATAATTCCCCAGGTTCATTGCAGTTTCATTTAAAGAGCAAAATAACTCGAAAATTTCTTTAAATATTCATTTTAATATGGTTATAGCGAAAAATCTTCCTACTTTTGCACTTACTTAAACCTGGTTTACAATATTTTTTGAAACAAATGATATCAAAATATTTCCCCTTGGCATCGGTGCTCGTCGTGACCTTGTTGTTCCTCTCTTCTTGCCTGAATTCATCGACTGACAATGTGGAATATTCACCTGATGCACAGATCTATTCCTTCTCACTCTCATCGAAAGAGGACACAACTGATTTGTTGTCAGCTACCAAATTTACCATCGACCAGATTAATGGCAGGATCTTTAACGACGAACCACTACCCTATCTTTTTCATGTTGATAGTGTGTTGTTGTCGATAGGCAGTTCCAATATGTACAATCCTTTTTCACAGGTGATGCTCACTCTTGATGAGGACAGCACCTACAACTGGCAAACATCTGACTCGGTGGCAATTAACCGGCTCAGTCTAATCACTACGACCGCCCCCGACGGGATTTCGAAAAAGGAATATCGTTTCGAACTGAACATTTACCAGGAAGATCCATACATCCTCTCCTGGCAAAAAATGGCCAATGGATATCTGCCTACACCTTTCCTGTCACAAAATTCGGTGCTACTGAACGATAAGCTTATCACGTACTTTCAGACAAACAACGGAATTGAAGCTCTGATGGCAGGTATCGATGAAAATCTTGTCTGGAACTCTCTCAACCTTGTGGGATTACCTCACACAATCGATCTCACTACCATTACCATTACAAACGAAGGTGTCATTGCACTGGATAGTCTGACCAACACACTCTATCACTCAGCAGATGGTATTCTCTGGAACAGCCTATTCCCAGACTTGAACGTACAGGCAATTTATGGCACACTTCCCACCATTGAAGGTGACAAGCTACTGATTGCCATAGAACAAGAAGAGAACCTTCGTTTTGCAGTAACAACCGATTTCACGGAGATGGTATTGATGAACAACCTACCTGAAAACTTTCCAATGAGTCATTTTTCTACAACACAGGTGGTTGACCCTGCATCCTACTCTATCAAGCACCTCTTGCTTGCAGGAGGGATTACTGCAGGCAACAGTCTCAGCAATCACATATGGATATTACAAGAAAAAGAGGACCACATAAGTTGGATTCATTCAAGGGTGCCCGAATCACTCGCGCTGCAGGGTAGCACTATGTTCTATTATGACAGCAAACCTTACTTGATGACGGCTACCACGGAAGGTAACAGCTTCTATTACTCCAACAATCACGGACTAGATTGGTTACAGACAGGGGAGAACCAGTCTCTTCCTGCCGAATTCACAAGGAGAAAATATGCATCGGTATCGACCGATGCGGAGAACTATATATGGATATTCGGCGGAATATCCTCTCAGGAATCACAAATTGCCGATGTTTGGAAGGGTCGCCTCAATAAATTCTCAGATATGTAAAATGCGCTTCTGGATCATCCTTTCCTGCTGGTTCACCCTCTCCACAATACTCCAAGCACAGGAGTACCGATATGAGATTGGAGGTGCTGCCGGCACTTCGTTTTACATGGGTGATGCCAACAAGAACAGCCTCTTCAAATATCCGGGCATTGCAGGCGGCTTGCTGATGCGTTACAACATTAGTCTTCATTGGGCTGTGAAAGCAAATATTCTGGCAGGCAGGGTCACCGGCAAGAGTGATGGTAGTGGTAACTATTTTCCTTACGGAGCCGATCATGCTTTCAGTAGGACCTTTGGCGAGACAGGTGCACAGGTAGAATTTAATTTTCTGCCCTACAGTGACCGACAGGAATATCTTCAAACCAGTCGCTATACACCGTATCTGCTGGCCGGTGCAGGTTTGACTGTCGCCTCTGGTGAGCGGTTATTTTTAAATATGAGCGTCCCAATTGGTGCCGGAGTGAAGTATAAAATTAAAAACAGGATGAATATCGGAATTGAATTTTCGATGAGAAAACTGTTCGGTGATGACTTTGATGTGACATGGAATGGCACAGAACCTGATTTAGATAATCCATACCGCATTCAGGGTTCTCTTTTGAAGAATAAGGACTGGTATTCCATCACAATGATTTACATGACTTGGGATTTCGGCTTACGCCGTGATCCCTGTTGTGGCAACTAACAATACAACCAACAAGAGATGTCGTTGATTGATAAACTGGATCATAATCGACTTCCTGCACATATTGCCATTATCATGGATGGTAACGGACGATGGGCTAAAACCAGGGGTCTGGACCGAAGTGCAGGACACAGGGAGGGAGTTGAGGCGATCAGGAGAGTAGTAGAAGCAGCTTCAGCTGCGTCGATTCAATACCTGACGTTATATGCGTTCTCTACTGAGAACTGGCATCGTCCCATGGACGAGGTGAGTGGGTTGATGGATCTAATGGTCTATGCGCTGACACGTGAGACGGCAAGACTGAAAAAGAACGGTGTACGGATTGTTGTTATCGGCGATCTTGATCGACTGCCGGATAATGTCCGAAAGATACTGCAAGATTGTATTCAGGAAACAGCAGGAGGAAAAAATCTTACCTTGGTGATTGCCCTGAGCTATTCATCAAAATGGGAGCTGACCCAGGCTGTGAAAAAGATCAGTGACGATATCGAGTCAGGGATTCTGCACAAGGAAGATATCTGCGAGGAGACATTCAGCAACTATCTCACCACCCGCAACTTGCCCGACCCTGACTTATTGATCCGCACTGGTGGTGAGCAGCGAATCAGCAATTTCCTTCTATGGCAGTCTGCCTACGCCGAGTTCTATTTCACTGAAACATTCTGGCCAGATTTCAACGATGAAGAGCTTTACAAAGCGATTCTTGATTACCAGAAACGGGAGAGACGATTTGGCAAGATCAGCGAACAAATTGAACCGGAACAATAATAAATCTATACTGCTCCTACGAGGAGTAATTGAAAAGAATAATCATACAACAATGTTGAAGAGAACATTCCTATTATTGATACTAGCCATTGCACTTTCACAGGCAACGTTGCCGGCACAGCAGAATGACACCATTCCTACAGGTCTGCCAGCAGAACTGAATGTGAATTACACAGCACCCCCAAAAAAGTACATAATTGCCGATATCGACATCACTGGTGTGGAGGGAACCATGTATGCAGATCAGAAGTTTGTCTTAGTAGGTTTCTCCGGTTTGGCAAAGGGGCAGGAGATCCAGATCCCCGGGGAGGAGATTACAGGTGCCTTGAAGCGTTTCTGGCGACAAGGTCTCTTTTCCGATGTGAAGATCATACAGAATAAAATTGAGGGCGATAGCGTATGGCTTGAAATCCGTCTCACAGACCGTCCAAGAGTAGCCAACATTCGCTATTTTGGCATGAAAAAGAGTGAGCAGGATGATATAGAGAAGAAGATTGGTTTCGTGAAAGGGAACCAGATCACCCCTCCCCAGATTGCACGGGCTGAGACCATCATTAAAAGTTTCTACGATGAAAAGGGATTTGGTGATGCCGAGGTACGCATTTTTCAACGACCCGATACCACACAATTGAACCAGGTGGTGCTGGAGATCAATGTAGACAAGAAAGAAAAACTAAAGGTCAACAGCATTTTGATTGAGGGCAATGAAGCTCTTAGTGACAACCAGCTGAAATGGGCAATGAAGAAGACAAACGAGAAAGGGAAGTTACGCAACCTTTTTCGTGCGAAGAAATTTGTAGAGGAACTCTTCGAAGAGGATAAAAAGAATCTGATTGGCAAGTACCACGAAAAAGGGTACCGAGATGCTGAGATTATCCGCGATACCGTTTTTAAACATGACGAGAAAACGGTCAACATCGAAATTGCACTCGAAGAGGGACCCTTATACCATATACGCTCCATCAACTGGGTGGGCAATACACAATATTCTTCAGCACAGCTGGGACAGCTACTCAACATGGCACCGGGTGATGTATACAACCAGAAGAAATTACAGGAACGACTGATTGTCGATGAGGATGCCGCGGTGAACCTATACCAGAACAACGGTTACCTCTTTTCCAACATAGATCCTGTAGAGATAAACATTGAAGAGGACTCAGTAGACCTCGAATTACGGGTAGTTGAAGGGCCCAAGGCAACCATCAAGCGGGTAATCATACAGGGCAACGACCGGCTTTACGAAGATGTGATCCGTCGTGAGTTACGCACCAAACCAGGAGCAGTTTTCAGCAAGGAAGACCTGCTACGCTCGGTACGTGAGATCGCCCAGACAGGACACTTCGACCCGGAGGCACTCTCTGCCGACATCTCAGGCGGCATCAACCCCAACCCGGAAGATGGTACGGTGGATATTACCTATCCACTCACCTCTAAGGGAAATGATCAAATTGAATTCTCCGCCGGATGGGGTGTAACTGGACTGGTGGGTAAACTGAGCCTTAAGCTGAACAATTTCTCACTACAGAACCTACTCAACCCCTCTATGCACAGGGGCATCATCCCGCAAGGTGAAGGACAGACACTGGTGTTGAGTGCGCAGACCAACGGCCGTTACTACCAATCATATCAGTTCCAATTCATGGAACCCTGGTTCGGAGGAAAAAGGCCAAACAATCTTTCGGTGAGCGCCTACTACTCAAGATATACCGGCCTCAACAGCGATTACTACTCACAAAACGCTTACAATCCCTACATGTATGGTTATGGCGGATACGGCGGCAACCCATATGGTGGTGGATACGGGGGTTATGGTGGTTATGGTGGATACGGCGGCTATGGTGGCTATGGTGGTTATGGTGGTTACGAGGACATGGCCCAATATGCCTCCGACCCCAACCAGGTATTCAGCATGTTAGGATTGTCACTCGGATACGGCAAACGACTGGAGTGGCCCGACGACTACTTCCAATTCATGGGTGAACTGGGTTTCCAGCGTTATGGACTTAAAAACTGGTCGTGGAACCAGTTTCCTTTCCAGACTGGAGTCAGTAACAGTATCACGCTCGGTTTTACCCTTTCGCGCGTCTCTACCGACAATCCCATTTATACACGTACTGGATCACAGTTCACACTGAGTGTGAGCGCCACCCCACCCTTCTCCCTTTGGGACGGGAAAAATTACGATGCGCTGGCCTACAACAATCCGGAAAAATACCGTTGGAATGAATACCACAAGTGGAAACTGAAGATCCGTACCTTCACCCCACTCACCCCTTCCACGGTCACCCGTACACCAGTAATCGCTACCCGCGTAGAGTTTGGTATTCTTGGACATTACAACAAAAACAAGCTAACGCCCTTTGAGACCTTCGATGTGGGTGGAGATGGCATGAGTGGTTACACCTCCTCCTTTGCAACTGAGAACATAGCTCTGAGAGGTTATGAGAACAATTCAATCGCACAACAGGCACGCGCATACACCCGGTTGGGTTTTGAGTTGCGTTACCCTTTCATTCTGGAACCCAACTCTACCATCTATGGTGTCGCCTTCCTGGAAGCCGGTAATGCCTGGTATGAGATAAAGGATCTCAATCCCTTCGATCTGAAACGGTCGGCCGGTGTGGGAGCCCGTATTTTCCTGCCCATGATCGGGTTAATGGGTATCGACTGGGCTTACGGCTTTGACACTGTCTTTGGTACCGGCAATAGACAACGTGGCGGCAGTCAGTTCCACTTCATCATTGGTCAGGAGTTCTGATAAATGCTATAGTATTGGTTAATGAAGTAATAAATGGAATTTAAGTCTGATTCTCAGATCGTTTTAACATTTTTTACGCAAGCTGTTCTAAACGTTAAACCTTAAAATCCGTCTTTATTATCAGTATCACCTGTAATAAACATCTAAAAAAGAAAAATATGAAACGAGTATTATTAGTTTTCGGGCTTTTGATGATGATCTCCATGGGACACAGTTTTGCACAGAAATATGCACTGATCGACATGGAATATATTCTCAAACGTATTCCAACTTACGAAAGCGCAAACAAACAGCTGGAAGCCATGACAGAAGAATGGCAGGCAGAAGTGGACAAAGAGGTGGAGACTGTAAATGCCATGTACAAGAAATACCAGGCAGATATAACCTTCCTGGCAGGCAGCGAGAAGACCAAACGGGAAAATGAGATCGTGGCCAAGGAGAATGCCATACAGGAGCTCCGCAA
>JAAZLV010000436.1 GCA_012799155.1 Bacteroidales bacterium
AGCCGTGCCATTGCAGGCCTCTCGATGGGCGCCAACCAAACCATGCGCATCATCATGAACAACCTTGACAAGTTTGCCTACTATGGAGGTTTCAGTGGTACCGCCAACTATCCCAGTGCTACTGATATTGATGCTGAAATTTCCTTGGTGGGGTATTCAGCAATGGTGAGCGTCTCAATGATCAGATCAAGGTACTCTGGCTGGGTGTTGGCACTACAGAACCGGATGTGTTCCAGCTGTCGATTGGTGCTTTTCGAAAGATGTTACAAAAGCAGGGGATTAAACATTACTACTACGAGTCGCCCGACACCGCGCACGAATGGCTCACTTGGCGCAGGTCTCTTTATCAGTATACTCAATTGTTATTTCAATAAATCATTCACGATTAATCTAGCAACCAATGAAATTCATATTACAAAATATCAATCAGAATCATTCGAAAAGGGTCAATCTCCTGACACTGTTGTTTTTTTTATTGGGATTTTCACAGACAACCATTGCACAACAAGCCAATGTGAACCTCGATTACAACCCACACCAGGATACTGAGGGTCTGATCCCTTTCAGTGCACCGCTCAACTCGCCCGAGGTACATGAAGACCGAACTGTCACCTTCCGACTGAAGGCTCCCCTTGCTACTGAGGTGATACTGAACCCTGGTGCTATTCATACAGCATTGGATAAAGGGAATGAGCCAATTCCATTTACCAGAGGAGAAGATGGGATTTGGTCACTGACCATCGGCCCGTTGGATCCAGATATCTATGCATACCACTTCCGGGTTGACGGAATGCAGATTCCCGATCCCTCGAACACCATCGCAGCCTTCACCGCCATGCCCCCCTACAGTCAACTGGTGGTGCACGGTGATGAGCCTGCATTCTATGATGCGAAGCAGGTACTCCACGGTGCTGTGACTCGACATATCTATCACTCCAAGGTCACCCAAGGGGAACGCGAGCTCTATGTCTACACTCCACCCGGATATCGGAGTGACAAGAAATACCCTGTACTCTACCTGCTGGGCGGTAGCGGCGAGCTCCCCTCCAACTGGATCTATGACGGCAGGGTGAACCTCATCATGGACAATCTGTTGGCTGAAGGTAAAGTGGAGCCAATGCTAATTGTCATTCCAAACAACCAGATCATCCACAGGAACCATCCGCAACATGCGGAACTGACATTCGACCTGTTTGAACGGGAGCTCCGGGAGCATGTAATCCCACTGGTGGACGAGCACTACGCCACCCGAAAGGAACCCAAGGGGAGGGCATTATCGGGTCTCTCAATGGGTGGCCGCCACAGCATGTTCATCGGATTCCGCTCACTCGACCTGTTTGCCAATTTCGGCATCCTTAGCGCTGGTGATACCGATGCGGAGAATACGTTGCAGCACTTCCTGCAGGAGCCGCAGGTAAACAGAAAGGTCGACTATCTTTTCGTCGGTCAGGGTACTAAAGAGGCACAGGGCTTCTTTAACCTGCGTTGCCAGGCACTGCACGATGCCCTTACCAATCACGGAATAGAGCATGAGTACTACGTCGGCGGCAATGGTGGCCACGACTGGTCCACCTGGCGCCATCTGCTCTACTACCGCTTCTTACCCAACTTATGGAGAAAATAAACTATAAGATATCATTTATTGAAACAGATCAACCACAAATCAGAAGAATAACAATGAATATGAATCGTCCTGTTCTAAAAAGCAGAAGTATTCTGCTAATCCTACTGCTAATCCTGCTGCGAATGTCAGCTATTGAGCCAGCTATGGCGCAAAACCCTATCGTTCAGACAATCTATACTGCCGACCCGGCCCCCATGGTATGGAACGACCGGCTATATCTCTATACAACCCACGATGCCGACGGATCCACATGGTTCACTATGGACAACTGGCGTCTCTATTCCACCAACGACATGGTGAACTGGAC
>JAAZLV010000437.1 GCA_012799155.1 Bacteroidales bacterium
AAAACGTTGCTTGATTATTGTTGTTCATTATTTACCATACTTTGAACCCTTGATATCTGTCTTTTTCATTGTATAAACGTTTCCAACTCCGTCGTCGCCCCCTCCCAGTTGTTCATCGCCTGATCGAGACGCGCCTTCACCTCCAGGTATTGCTGCAGCAGCTCCATGTTGGAGGCACCTTCGGGAGTGGCCAGTTGCTCCTCCATCTTCTTCAGTTTCACTTCTAGCGATGCTACCTTCTGCTCCGCTTCTGCCACCTGTTTCTCCAGGCGGCGTTGCTGTCGGTTCTGCTCCTTCTGCTCCTGGTAGGAGAGCTTGTTCTCAGACGGCTCCTCCCGCTTCTCCTCTTTTCTTGAAGTGGGGGATGCGGAGAGCTCCAGCTGCTGCAGCGTCTCCATCTTCTTCTTCGAGAGGAAGTTGTAGATGCCGCCAATGTGCTCCCGCACCTTGCCGTTGCCGAACTCATACACCTTGTCCACCAGTCCGTCGAGGAAATCACGGTCGTGCGACACGATGATGGCGGTGCCGTCGAACTCCCGGATTGCCTTCTTCAGTACATCTTTCGATGCCAGGTCCAGGTGGTTGGTAGGCTCATCGAGGATCAGCAGGTTCACCGGCTCCAGCAGGAGGCGTATCATCGCCAGGCGGCTCCGTTCACCGCCCGAGAGCACCTTCACTTTCTTGTCGGATGCCTCGCCGCCGAACATGAAAGCTCCCAGGATGTCGCGTATCTTCGTACGTATGTCACCCACCGCCACATGATCGATGGTTTCGAACACCGTCATCTCCTCATCCAGCAGCTGTGCCTGGTTCTGTGCGAAGTAACCGATCTTCACGTTGTGTCCCAGCTCCAGCTTGCCTCCATGGTCGATCTCCTGCATGATGCACTTTACCAGCGTCGATTTCCCTTCGCCGTTCTTGCCTACAAAGGCAATCTTCTCACCCCGCTCGATGGTGAGCGTCACGTTGCTGAAGACCAGGTGGTCGCCGTAGCGTTTCTCCATCTCCTCCATGATCACGGGGTAGCTGCCCGAGCGGGGTGCCGGCGGGAACTTAAGGTTAAGGCGTGAGTTGTCTACCTCGTCCACCTCTATGCGGTCAATCTTTTCCAGCTGTTTGATGCGCGACTGTACCTGGTTCGATTTGGTAGCCTTGTAGCGGAAGCGCTCAATGAAATCCTCCGTATCCTTGATCTGCTTCTGTTGGTTCTCGTAGGCACGTTGCTGTTGCTCGCGACGCTCCTTGCGCAGCTCCACATATTTGCTGTAGCTCACCTTGTAATCGTGGATGTCGCCCAGCATGATCTCCACGGTACGGGTGGTCACCGCGTCGAGGAAAGCCCTGTCGTGCGACACCAGCATCACCGCGTTGGCGTGTGTGGAGAGGAAGTTTTCGAGCCACTGGATCGATTCGATGTCGAGGTGGTTGGTAGGCTCGTCGAGCAGGAGCACGTCGGGTGCCTGCAGGAGGATCTTGGCCAGCTCGATGCGCATGCGCCAGCCACCGCTGAACTCACGTGTGGGGCGTTCCAGATCGGCACGTGAGAAGCCCAGGCCGGTGAGCGTTTTCTCCACCTCCGCCTCAAAGTTGTGGATGCCCGACATCTGAAGGAGCTCCTGCAGGTCGGTCGCCCGTTCGATCACCTGCCGGTAGGCGTCCGACTCATAGTCGGTCCGCTCCGCCATCTCCCGGTGCAGCCGCTCCAGTTCCAACTCCATCTTCTGCAGATGTTCGAAGGCGAGCGAAGCCTCCTCGCGTACGGTACGCCCGTCGCTCAGCTTCATCTGCTGGGGCAGGTAGCCTATGGATACCTCCTTCGGGAGTGATATGTTGCCGGAGGAGGGCTGCTGCAGTCCCGCCATGATTTTGAGGAGGGTCGACTTGCCGGCGCCGTTCTTGCCGGTGAGGGCCACCCGCTCGTTCCTGTTCAGTACGAAAGATATGTTGTCGAGGAGTGTGAATCCGCCGAATGCTACGGTGAGGTTGTCGATTGAGACCATTTCTCTGAAATTTTGTGCAAAGGAAACTCTTTTTGGGGGAGTTTGAAAACGTTTTTTGGTTTTTAGGTTATTACGTTATTGCGTTATAACGTTATTATGTTTGTACGTTTGAGGTCATGAACTAAGAACCATGAAGCAAGATAGAATAAAAGCATGAAACATGCAAATGTGATTTTTTTTACCTATCTTTGTTCCCCGTAACATATCGCGTGCAGGTCCTACTCATTTAGTTCTTCCCCACCATTTGTTAATAAACCTCCTTCTCCAGGGTCTGCGGACAGAGGGGAGCGTAAACCGGATTCTGCCGTTGTACGGTAGGAACGGTCAGAGAGAGAACCATCAACCGCCCTGTAGAAATGGGCATGGGAATCAGGATCCCCACCTACATGCGGTCACAATAACAACAAAGCTGCCTCATCAATAAAAAATGGCAGCCATAGACAAAACGAATGACATTTAACGATTTAGAGATCATGGAGCCGATCTTAAGGGCTCTCAGTGAAAAAGGATACACAACCCCCACACCGATACAGGAGCAAGCCATCATACCGGCGCTGCACAACAAAGACATCCTGGGACTGGCACAGACAGGCACCGGCAAGACAGCCGCCTTCGCCATCCCCATCATCCAGCAACTCTGCTCAGACAGACCACAAGGAAAGAAGAGAGAGATCAGGGCGCTGATCCTGACGCCCACGCGTGAGCTGGCGATTCAGATCGACGACAGCATCCGTGAGTACAACAAATATACCCGCCTGCGCCACACCGTCATCTTTGGAGGTGTGAAGCAGCATGCACAAGTGAACACCCTCAAGGGGGGCATCGACATCCTTGTCGCCACACCGGGTCGCCTGCTCGACCTGATCGGTCAGGGCATCGTCACCCTGCAGCACATCCGCCACTTCGTCCTCGACGAGGCAGACCGGATGCTCGACATGGGATTCATCCACGACATCAAGCGGTTGCTGCCACTGCTGCCCAAGCACAAGCAGACGCTCTTTTTCTCGGCCACCATGCCCGAATCCATTGCCACGCTCTCACGTACCATCCTGCACAAGCCGGTGCGCGTGGAGGTGACGCCCGTCTCCTCAGTTGTGGAGACCATCGACCAGCGCATCTACCTGGTGGAGAAACCGGATAAGAAGGATCTGCTGATTGACCTGCTGAAACAGGAACCGAATCATTCGGTGCTGGTCTTCTCACGTACCAAGCATGGGGCCGACAAGATTGCACGCATCCTGACAAAGGCAGGCATCGGCAGTGCTGCCATCCATGGCAACAAGTCGCAGAACGCACGCCAGCGGGCGTTGAGCGAGTTCAAGGCACGCACCACGAAGGTGTTGATCGCCACCGATATCGCCGCCCGCGGCATCGACATCGACCAGCTTGACCTGGTAATCAACTACGACCTGCCCGATGTGGCAGAGACCTATGTGCACCGCATCGGGCGTACCGGTCGTGCCGGCAACAGCGGTCGGGCCCTCACCTTCTGTACGGAGGAGGAGAAGCCGATGCTGCGCGACATTCAGAAGTTAACGGGGCGGAAGCTGCCGATTGCAAATTAGCTTTTAGCTTACAGCTTACAGCTATTAATATAATAACAAACTAACCTAAAAACTATTTAAACGAATCAATGGCAAGATCAAATTCATTCAACAAAAGAGAGATCGAGAAGCAGAAATTGCAGAAGAAGAAAGAGAAACTGAAGAAAAAAGAGGAACGCAAACAACAGGGTACCAGCTCCTTTGAGGACATGATTGCCTATGTTGATGCCAATGGTGTGATCATCGATACACCGCCAGAACCCATTCAGGAGGAGGAGAGGATTGAACTGGAAGATATCGAGATCTCCGTACCCCGCAAGGAGGCCACCGAAGAGGTGGGCGACCCGGAAGGACGTGTCGACTTCTACGATGAGACCCGTGGTTTTGGATTCATCCGCGAAGGGAACAGTGTCATCAAGTACTTCTTCCACAAGAGCAATGCCGAGCACGGAGTTGCAGAGGGCGACCTGGTCACCTACCGGCTTGAGCGCGGTCCCAAGGGAATGAATGCCGTAGATGTGAAGATCATCCATTCATAAGATAAAGAGGGTGCATCAAAACGCAATATTTGATGCACCCTCTTTGTTTGTTTCGTTCAATCAAAATTCCAACCCGTCCATACATGCCGCGTAATAAGCATGATGCTCTCTTTTATGGTGTTAAATAATCAGTAAGAGATGTCATCGCCAATTAAATCTAATATATTTGTAAGAGATAATCTGTCGTAAACAATTAATCTGTCTGAATTGATTTCAGATAGGTACAGTTGTTCAAAAAGTAATTTTTTACTTACTTTCTTTTTTTCAAATTGGCACCAGCCAGGAAAACAAACTTCATTACAGCATGAAAAAGATTGTTGTAACCGTATACGCTATGCTGGTTCTCCTTTCTGCATATTCTCAGGACAATAAAGGTGCTGAGAGGGAAGTTCAGCAGGAAGAAAAAATCATCCTGCTCGAAGAATTGATTGTATATCCAAAGGGTGATATTGAACTGTTGAAATCACCGTATCGAAAGAATATCAGAGTCGCCATTAAAGGGAAATCGAAAATTGTTTCACAAATAAACCTCGATCCCAAAACAGGATTGAGCTTGAAGCATCGGTTGTTTTACTCCTACAAGCAGTAAATCCCCTTTATTTT
>JAAZLV010000089.1 GCA_012799155.1 Bacteroidales bacterium
TGTGTGCCATAGTTGAAATTTTCATCCGGAATGATATCGAACTCAACGATGAAGTTTTCCGGAAAGTCGATCTCACGGATATAACAATAAGTTGCATCCTCCCCGTTCATGTGAAACCATTTCCCGGAGGCGATATTCACGGTCTTTACCTCACCGCCGCTGTTGGTAGTCCAGAGTGCCGGGAAATCGCCGATGGCATCCTGCGAGAAATCTTCGAAATAGAGAATCTGATCGCCCGGCACGAAATCATACTGACTCGTTCCAGTCAATTTTTGCGGGGTGCTTTGTCCATCGTTTGAGGCATCACTTTGGCTCCTCTCATCAGTGCTCATCGCATCTTCATCATTGTTTGATTCCGATTTGTTGCTTTTACCCTCTTTGGTGACCGACTCCTCCGCTTTGTCCATCGCCTTTTCGGTTGCCTCTTCTGCTTTCTGTTCCACACGTCTCTCCACGGCATTCTTTGCAGCCTCTTTAGCTGCATTGCCCAACTTGTTCAACCATTTCTGTGCATTTGCTTCAGCGGCGAACAACAGGCAAAAACTTAACAGGATTGCTACTTTTCTCATGATCTGTTGATTAAAATAATGAAACTTACTGATATTAAAATCTAAGTTTAGACAGATTGAAAGTTTTTCACGACATATCAAATTTAAAGTGAATCAGCACAATCTTTGGACCCATTTTGTCGATTCATCAGAATTACCAATCACAAAAATATAAGAGAGATAAGATTAAAAATACCCCCAAAAAGGGGTATTTTCAGCATATTATACAGCAATCAGTTTGAAGATGTAAATATGAAATGGATAATGAGATTTGTTGGTCAATGCAAACAAACACATTGGATCGAATAGTTGACAGATAAAAAATGTGTAACATGAATGGGGTAAAATCAGTCAGTTGGTGTTATCTTTGTACCCACAAAAAAGGAAATAGAACTATTTCTTCAAGCTGAATGAGCAATGAAAAAACTTGTTTGAGCTTTGCCATGGCAGGAAATAGTTGAAATGCAATTGAATTTTCACGATAATGGCTAAAGAATTGAAGGAGCTCACGCCCCGTAGCAAAGACTATTCACAGTGGTACCTCGACCTGGTAATCAAAGCCGATTTGGCGGAAAACTCCGCCGTACGCGGCTGCATGGTGATCAAACCTTACGGCTACGCCATCTGGGAGAAGATGCAGCGCCAGCTGGATGACATGTTCAAGGAAACCGGACACGAGAACGCCTACTTTCCACTTTTTATCCCCAAGTCATTCCTCAGTCGCGAGGCTGATCATGTGGAGGGATTTGCCAAGGAGTGTGCAGTAGTGACCCACTACCGTTTGAAAAACGACCCCAATGGCAACGGTGTGATTGTGGATCCGGAAGCGAAGCTGGAAGAGGAGCTGGTGGTACGCCCCACTTCCGAGACCATTATCTGGAGTACCTATAAGAACTGGATTCAGTCGTACCGCGACCTGCCGCTGCTCATCAATCAGTGGGCCAACGTGGTGCGCTGGGAGATGCGTACTCGGCTCTTCCTGCGTACAGCCGAGTTCCTCTGGCAGGAGGGACACACCGCCCATGCCACGGAAGAGGAAGCAGTAGAGGAGGCAGTGAAGATGATCAATGTCTATGGCGATTTCGCAGAACAATATATGGCGATGCCGGTGATCAAGGGACACAAGTCGGAATCGGAACGTTTTGCCGGCGCTCTCGACACTTACACCATCGAAGCACTGATGCAGGATGGCAAGGCTCTACAGTCGGGCACCTCCCACTTCCTTGGGCAGAACTTCGCCAAGGCTTTCGATGTACAATTCACCGATAAGAGCGGTGCCCGCGATTATGTCTGGGCCAC
The DNA here is from genome assembly GCA_012799155.1 of Bacteroidales bacterium. Classification (GTDB taxonomy): domain Bacteria; phylum Bacteroidota; class Bacteroidia; order Bacteroidales; family Dysgonomonadaceae; genus Proteiniphilum. Next base: position 1,848 of record JAAZLV010000089.1, read on the forward strand.
CTCCTGGGGTGTCTCCACGCGACTGATGGGAGCCCTTATCATGTCGCATTCGGATGACAATGGACTGGTGCTGCCGCCGAAGCTGGCACCCTACCAGGTAGTGATTGTGCCGATCTACAAGAACGAGGAGCAACTCCAACAGATCAACGAGAAAGTAGCCGGCATCGTGAAGCGATTGAAGGACCTGGGTATCTCGGTCCGTTACGACAATGCCGACAACAAAAAACCGGGCTGGAAATTCTCAGAGTATGAACTCAAAGGTGTACCGGTACGCCTCGCCATGGGAGGTCGTGACCTGGAGAACAACACCGTGGAGGTGGCCCGCCGCGACACACTGACAAAGGAGACCCTCTCCTGTGACGGCATAGAACAACATATCAAGTCTTTGCTGGATGAGATCCAGGAAAACATCTATCGAAAGGCGGCCGACTTCCGCACTGCACAAACCCGTGAGGTGAACAGCTATGAGGAGTTCAAGGTAGAAATCGAGAAGGGTGGCTTCCTGCTCTGCCACTGGGACGGCACAGCCGAAACCGAAGAGCTGATCAAGAACGAAACCAAGGCCACAATCCGTTGTATCCCTCTCGAAGGTGACAAGAGTCCCGGCAAGTGCATGGTGACCGGCAAGCCCTCCTCACAGAGGGTAATCTTTGCCAGAGCCTACTAAACAGCTTTTTGCAACATGGCATCGCTCAACAGGTGGATAGAAGCCTTCCGGTTACGCACCCTCTTCCTGGCGGTGTCGAGTGTCATCCTGGGCAGCGGGGTGGCCTGGTTCAAGGGGCTTTTCACGCTCCACACCTTCATCCTCGCCTTCCTGCTGGCGGTGGTGCTGCAGATCCTGGCCAACCTGGCCAACGACCTTGGTGATTACATCAAGGGTACCGACACCACCGGACGGCGTGAGGGACCTGTAAGGGCACTGCAGGGAGGCAGCATCACCCCCCGCGCCATGAAGCGGGCAGTGGCCATAGCTGTTTCAATATGCATTGGGATTGGACTCGCGCTGATCTTCACAGCACCGGGAACAACCAGTGGAGATGCAGTCTGGATTCTCCTGCTGCTGGGAGGCGCTTCTATCCTGGCGGCCCTCTTTTACACAATGGGACGTCATGCATATGGATACAAAGGATGGGGTGACCTCTTCGCCTTCCTCTTTTTCGGACCGGTACCGGTGATCGGAACCTACTTCCTCCACACAGGGTCGGCGGATTCACTGCCACTGTTGCCGGCAATCGGACTGGGACTGATCAGCAGCATGATCCTCAACGTGAATAATATGCGGGATATCGAGAACGACCGATCATCGGAAAAAAGAACCATCGCTGTCAAACTGGGATTGAAGGGAGCCAAACGTTACCACGCCACAATGACAGTGGCCACAATCGTCAGCTTTGCAATTTTCAACCTAATCTACCTCCCTGTATCACTTCCGGGTTATCTCTATCTGTTAACAGGTATCAGGTTCATCACAATCATGCTTGCCATCAACAAACGGGAAGGAGCAACCCTCGACCCCTACCTGAAAGAGACCTCCCTCACGGGATTTCTTCTCTCGCTAACTTTCGTTCTGTGCATCAATGCATAAATGCCTGTATCGTAGTTATTCTGCCTCCATCCATTGTACCAGTTCAGCAATTCGGGCAGGTTCATCAAACGTGATATTCTGTTCTGAAACATACTGATCGAAACGGTCACTTTTCTTTTTGTAGAATTTCCGCAGCTGTTTCATCGAATTAATTTTCTTCCAACCAGATCCGGTGTCGATGCGATACATGTAGTTGGTTTCAATCTTGTAATCTTCGGGGAGTTCCAGATCATAAAATATGTTGGCCCCACCCAACCTTGAGATCTTGTCGACAGATGATATCTGTGAGGTACCCCCGAATGGTGCAGGATTGCCTGGAGGAATCACGCTACAGCGTAACAGTGCCAGTAGCTTCACATCGCCATTCAGTATCACCTCAGCGAACTCATCATCGAAAGGCACCAGTTTGCGATCACTGATCAATACCGTATCTGTCAGGCTCAGTGCCGGATCGGCTAATGCCAATACCTGTCCGTTCTGCTGAAAGACAATCTCCTTGGTGATTGCATTGTAATTCAACATTGCAGGGTTCAACGTTCCATCTTTCATCAATACGTTACCGGCAGTAAACTGGGGAAACAGATAATGCGATATCTCAATACGTTTTTGTGCATGAGTGGTTGTTGCTATTAAACAAATTAAAAGCAGAATGGGGAATTTGTTGGTCATTGAATTAGAATTTTATGATTACAGCGATAAAGATAATTGAAATAATGATAAAGTGCAAAATATCATTAAAATGTTACCCGTACAAATCTAAAAAAATGTTTACCTTTGCCCTATACGGAAACCAAACAATCAGACCAGTATGTTCGACAACAGCCAACGCGCATTCATTGCCCTCAACGACAACGCAGAAGTATGCCTGATACCCCGCATGGCCAA
>JAAZLV010000438.1 GCA_012799155.1 Bacteroidales bacterium
ATCAACACCTCAGCCATTGCAAAGGGATATGCCTGTGACGTGGTGGGCGACCTGTTGGAGCGGCATGGCATCGAAAACTACATGGTGGAAATCGGTGGTGAGGTCACCGCCCGCGGGGTGAACGACAGGGGAGAATGCTGGCGCATCGGTGTGGACAAACCGATTGACGACAGCTCCGGCATGCAGCATGAGCTCCAGACCATCCTCTCCCTTTGCGACATGTCACTGGCCACCTCCGGCAACTACCGCAATTTTTACATCAAGGATGGGAAGAAGTATGCCCACACCATTGACCCGCAGAGCGGATACCCCTCACAGACAGACATCCTGGGGGCCACGGTGATCGCCCACGACTGCATGACGGCAGATGCCTTTGCCACAGCCTTCATGGCGATGGGTATCGAGAAATCGAAAGAGGTAGCTGCCACCCTACCCGGTCTCCATTACCTCTTCATCTATGAAACGGAAGAGGGACTGTTAGCTACCATCCAGTCCGACGGCTTCGAGCAGTTTATCGCAGATTAGAACTAACCTCAACACATCACAAAACGTGGAAAGTTTATGAGTACCGATGAGAAAGAAACCATTAGTCGTCAAGGGATGAGCGCAAACCCAGCCACGCACCTCATCATCCCCATGACAGCGGCAGAAGAAAAGGAGCTGGCAATCACTTATGCCCTCTACGACAGTTCTTACGGACCTTTGTTGATTGCTTCCTCTTCGCGGGGAATCCTCTTTATCGGTTTTGGCGAAGAAAATCATTTGCTCCTCGAATTGAGAGATCGTTATCCAGCGGCAGTGATCAACTCCGGCGAGGATCCACTCCACAGGCGTGCCCTTGCCCTGATCGAGGAACCAGCTGGAGAGGATGTACTGCTGCTTCATCTCAAGGGTACAACTTTTCAGATGAAGGTTTGGGAGGCATTGCTGCAGATCCCTTACGGGAAGACAACCAGTTACGCCAACCTCGCAAATCGAATCGGCCGTCCCGCCGCATCACGTGCCGTGGGCAGCGCTGTAGGCAAGAACCCTGTAGCCTGCCTGATACCCTGCCATCGCGTGCTGCGCTCGGACAATCAGATGGGAGGATACCACTGGGGTACACATATAAAAGAGCAATTGCTGAAAAAAGAATCGACTCAATAAAGTAGAAACAATCAATCAACGAGAATCTTAGAAATATGCGAAAAAACGCCTTACCGTTTATCCTGTTACTGTTTTTTCAAACACTCACTCTCACGGCGCAGGATGCCGATAGTACGAATTATCCCTCCATCCAAGTGGACGGTACGCTGAAGAACAAGTATGAATACGCCTCCGAGACCGGCAACTCCCGCTTCTCGGTGCGCAACTCCCGCATCGGCGTGAAAGGAGCGATCAACAGTTTTGCCTCCTACCGCGCACAGCTGGAGCTGAGCGACAACGGCGATTTCAAGTTGCTAGACCTCTACGGTACCCTCATGCCGGCGGAGGGATTGACATTAACGCTGGGACAGATGGGCATCCCCCTCTTCAACTCCTACATCACCACACCCGCCACCATGATGTTCGCCAACAGGGCATTCATTGGCAAGTACTTCCTCAGCACACGCGACCTGGGCGTGATGGCCAAATACAAGTTCCTGGTGGGAAGCCTGCCGGTGAACCTGGAGGGGGGACTCTTCAACGGCAACGCCATCAACGACCCGGTATGGAAAAACAAACTCTCCTACGGGGGCCGAATCGAACTGGGAAGCATGCAGGGGGCACGCGTCACCGCCAAGATGTACAATTACCCCAAGGATGAGACCAAGCAGTTCTTCATCTACGGTGCCGACTTCCGCTACGCAACTTCCAAATGGAAGGTGGAGACAGAGCTGATGAAACGGGAGAGCAAGAGCGAAGCTTTCAGCGATCTCCTCTCCTACTACATCCAAAGCGCTTACTACCTCCCCCTGAACAGCCGCTTCTTCGACCGGATGATACCTGCGTTGCGCTGGGATGCAGTGGATGAAACCTTCGACCAGGATGGGTTTGATGTAAACCGACTGACGGCGGGACTGGGCTTCGGATTCAATCGCAGTGGCTATAATTCCATACTGAGGTTCGACTACGAATGGTACATGAAAAACAATGATATGACTATCTTCGCAGAGAACCCCGAGATGGATTCGAGCAAATTTACGGTGGAACTTGTGATCGCATTTTAACCCAACAACTTATTAAGATGAAGAAAAACACATTTTTCGTGATGATCCTCTCGGCACTCCTGGTGACTGCCTGCAACGGATCTCAACCCTCGGGAGACCTGCTGGGAGAGAAAGCAGAAGCGTTGTGGGAGCTGCAGGGTGATGCCACGATCAGTGACGGTTTCCTTACCCTCAACGAGGGAGCAACA
>JAAZLV010000439.1 GCA_012799155.1 Bacteroidales bacterium
AAACAAGGAAAAGCTTTACCTTTCAGTGAAAGATAGTGGGATTGGTATCCCGGAAGAAGAGAAGGAGAAAGTTTTTCGGCGTTTTTATCAATCGAAGAACCATCTGATCTATCCCGTACACGGACAAAGCGGAACCGGGATAGGTCTCTATCTTACCAAACAGTTGGTTGAGGCGCTTGGAGGCAATATCTGGGTCAAGAACAACCGTCAAGCAGGCACAACATTTCGGATCATTTTGCCTTTGCACTCTTCCAATCCGCTGTCGCAAGTGCCAGATGTTATAGCACAGAACGGTAATGATGAGGCTGATAATAATGTGCAAAACCTGAGGGAATGGCAAAGGGAGAGGCTTTCAATCCTCGTTGTGGAAGATAACAGAGACATGTGTCGCTATGTTTGTTCCATTTTATCACCTTACTACAATACACTTGAGGCCAGCAATGGGGTTGAAGCATACGAGATACTGGAGCATTACAATGTGGATTTTATTATCAGTGATTTGATGATGCCGAAGATGGATGGTCTTGAGCTTTCTAAAAAAGTGAAAGAGAATTTCACGCTGTCACATATACCTTTTTTAATGCTTACGGCAAAAACATCAGAAAAAGCACGTACCGACAGTTATCGAATGGGTGTTGACTCCTATATCGTAAAACCATTTGACGAAGATATGCTACTCACTCGTATCCGAAATATTCTGGAAACACGAGAGAGATACCAGCAGAAGTTTGTGGATGAGATGTCGGTTGAAACATTGGAGATCAGTGAAGAGTCAAATGATAAAAAATTCATGGACCAGGTAATGGGTGTGATGAATGACAATTATCAAAATTCCAGTTTCGAGGTGACCGATTTTGCTGAGGCAATGGGAGTGAGTAAATCACTTTTAAACAAAAAACTAAAAGCATTAAGCGGTAAATCTGCAGGTGAGTTTATACGGATATACCGGCTTAATCTGGCTTATAACATCATTTTGCAGAATAAAAAAACAAAGAATAAAAACATTGCTGATGTCGCATACGATGTAGGATTTAATGATCCTAAATATTTCACCCGCTGTTTTTCAAGACAATTCAACATCACTCCCAGTAATCTGCTTGAAAAGTAAAGTGGATTTTGATGCCTAATGGTAGTGAAACATTAAACCGGCTAGGTTTACATTTATTCCGCCGTTTTGTTGAGCGCTCTTTTATTTTTTTTTGCCCCAGTAAGTTTTTGCAGTTGTGTAACCTGCATAAACGATGGTATGTTTTCGCGGGTTTGCTTCCCAATCAACTTCACGACTGAGATAAAGCTTTACCCCATTGGCGGTTAATATGCCACTGGTTGCTTCATAGTTCCAAGAACTACCTTTCCAGGGTCCAGCGGTAATTTTATGATCGGAGCCCAGGGTCATCGTAACCGGTTCTTTTTGATTCGCGTAGCTATAACCAAGATCAATATGTTCCCAGTCTCCCGTCAATTCACTCTCTTTGATTGGTACATCCGGAACAGCACCATATCGTTCGGGCATGACCATAGGCCAACCATCGGCTGTCCAGTTGATGGCACGTACATGTCCCATCATGATAGCATTGCTGGCATTGATGCCCGGAACATTATGGGGCAGGCGACCCTGTGAAGCGTAGTACCAGTTGCCTTTGCCGTCGTTGAAAACTGCGCAGTGGGAAAGCCCCACCCACCCATGGTCGTTCATGAACTTGTAAGGGTGTGTTACCACCGGAAGGAGTTCGTTTGCCGTCAGCGCCGGTAGCCCATCAATGCCCACATAAGGGCCGTCGATATTTCGCGATCGTGCCACACGTGTATTATAGGCAACCGATAATTCATCGTAGGCAAGGAAAAGATAATAGTAATCCGTTTCGGGATTATAGATTATTTCAGGTGCTTCAGAGCCTTGCCAGCGGCTTGACCCCCTTTTGGCTATTCGTTTTCCGTAAGGAGAATCAATCTGAATATTCCAGGGACTACCTAGCGTAGCCAATGGTTTCCCGTTCTCAGGGTCAACCTGCAGGGTCACAATGCCACTGTGCCAGGAACCATATGTCAGCCAATGTTCTCCCTCTTTAGTAATGGTATAGGTAGGGTCTATTGCGTTGTAAAGGAAGTAGCCGCTCCAGTCGCCGGTGGATGCTCGATACCAGTCATTCATATCCTTATCTGATGAAGAGCAAATGACAAATCCTTTATCTTCCCATATATTGCTGGCAGGATCGGTCGTTTCAGCCATGCCTATAAAAGCGCGTTCCGTCCATGAGTTGTCAAAGTTGGCAATGGTATTCTGTTTGCCTGTTCTGATGTAATTATCTATGATAATTGAGTAATACATACGATATCTGCCGTTACCCAAGTTTCGGACTACAGGTGCCCAATAGCCGTATGAGGGGTTCTCTATTGCAGGAAGCCCCTGTATGGCACGATACTCGTTTAACTTGCTCTTTACCCAACCCGGTGTCACATCCATTGTGCCACCAAGATATTCCCAATCCACTAAATTCTTCGATCGGCGGGCGTGGAAATGTCCATGTCCCATGTGCACGTTGCCATAGGATGCATCCGTTAGGTACATGTAATAATAACCGTCGTCGGCAAGCATCACAGTAGGGTCGTGTACATTCGCAAGGTTCCACAATGAAC
>JAAZLV010000440.1 GCA_012799155.1 Bacteroidales bacterium
CTTAGCTCGCGCGGTGTGTACAAATTTCCCGTGGAGCGTAAGTCGATGGCGATGTACGACGACCATCAGGCCTCTTCCTATGACTTGGAGCATGCCAGCTGGTCGAACCTTCCGGAGGATGACTTCATCCTGCATGACGATCTGCACTATACCATTGGGGAGTTCATCTGGACCGGCTTCGACTACCTCGGAGAGCCAACCCCCTATTACAGTCACTGGCCCAGTCATAGCTCCCTTTTCGGAGCAGTTGACTTGGCCGGCATCCCGAAGGATCGCTTTTATCTTTACCGCAGCCACTGGAACAGGGAGGTGGAGACACTCCACATCTTACCCCACTGGAACTGGAATGGACGCGAAGGAGAGGTGACGCCAATCTTTGTTTACACCAATCATCCCACGGCAGAGCTGTTCATCAACGGCAAAAGCCAGGGTGTGCGGACGAAGGATCTCTCTATACCTGTGGAGGGGAGTTACAGCGAGGAGGCTCAGCAGTCGCTGGAAAGGCAGAAGCGTTACCGCCTGATGTGGATGGATACCAAGTATGAACCGGGCATTGTAAAGGTGGTGGCATACGATGCTGAGGGCAACGTGGCTGCCACAAAAGAGATGCGTACTGCCGGCAAGCCACACCGACTGGTGTTGGAGGCAGACCGCACCGAGATCACCGCCGACGGCAAGGATCTCTCTTTTATCACCATCTCAGTGGTCGACCGCCAGGGTAATCCTTGCCCCAACGTCAACGAGCTGGTGCGCTTCAGCGTGAAGGGGGCCGGCAGTTACCGTGCTGCTGCCAATGGTGATCCTGCATCTTTAGATCTGTTTCACCTGCCACATATGCATCTCTTCAACGGAAAGTTGGTAGCCATTGTGGAGTCCTCAAGGCAACCGGGCATCCTCACCTTCGAGGCGAAGGCGAAAGGGTTGCGCAAGGCATCGATCGATATCCGCACAAGGTAAACGACATCCTTTACAATAAATTGGCGAAACGCTCCATCGAAAGGTGGGGCGTTTTGTCTATCTTTGCATTCCAAATAACAACTAGAAATGGCAAGAAAGAGAAAAGAGCTCCCACTGTTGGAGGGGGTGACAATTACCGGTGTAGCTGCCGAAGGAAAGGCGATGGCGAAGGTTGATGGCATGGCGCTATTCGTACCGTTTGCGGCACCGGGTGACGTGGCAGATATTCAAATCACCCGCAAGAAGAACAACTTCGCCGAAGGTCGTGTGGTGCGGTTCCAACAACTCTCATCCCTACGGAGCGAGCCTTTCTGTCAACACTTCGGTGTTTGTGGCGGCTGCAAGTGGCAGCACCTCCCCTACGAGGAGCAGCTGCGCTACAAGCAGCAGCAGGTGGAGGACAGCCTTACCCGCATCGGCAAGGTGGAGTTGCCCGCAATCACCCCCATCCTGGGAGCCCCTCAGACAACCTTCTACCGCAACAAGATGGAATACACTTTCTCCGACAAACGGTGGCTCACCAACGAGGAAGTACGCTCCAATAAGGAGTTTGGGCAGATGAATGCCCTCGGCTTCCACATCCCCGGCATGTATGACAAGGTGCTCGACATCCAGAAATGCTGGCTGCAGGACGATCTTGCCAACCGTATCCGAAATAGCGTACGCGGCTACTGCCTGGAATATGACTACAGTTTCTTCGACCTGCGCAACCAGGGGGGGCTGATGCGCACGTTGCTCATCCGCAACAGCTCCATTGGTGAGTGGATGGTGATCGTTGTCTTTTTTGAAGATGACCGCGAGAAAATTGAGGGATTGATGGACTACCTTGCCAGCGAATTTCCTCAGATCACCTCACTGCTTTATATCATCAACCAGAAGGCAAACGACACCATCACCGACCAGGAGGTGCTGGTCTGGAAGGGACGCGACCATATCATCGAGGAAATGGAGGGCTTGCAGTTCCGCATCGGTCCCAAGTCGTTCTACCAAACCAACAGCGAGCAGGCGCACCATCTCTACGAGGTGGCACGCAGCTTCGCACAGCTCACCGGTGAGGAGCGGGTCTACGACCTCTATACCGGCACCGGCACAATCGCTAACTTCGTGGCGCGGAATGCAAGAGAGGTGATCGGAATCGAATATGTGGAGGAGGCGATCGCCGATGCGAAGATCAACTCAGAGATCAACGGCATCGGGAATACGCGCTTCTATGCGGGAGACATGAAGAATGTGCTCACCGCGGAATTCATCGCTGAACAGGGCCGCCCCGACGTGGTGATCACAGACCCGCCCCGTGCGGGGATGCACGATGATGTGGTGCAGGCGATCCTGCTGGCGGCACCGAAGCGGATCGTCTATGTGAGTTGTAACCCTGCTACGCAGGCACGTGACCTCAACCTACTCGATACAGC
>JAAZLV010000441.1 GCA_012799155.1 Bacteroidales bacterium
ATTGTGGAGCTGGAGGGAGTCGAACCCTCGTCCAAACGAGGAAGCAATCTGCTTTCTACATGCTTAGCTTCATTTGTGTTGTCGGGAAAGAGCGCGACTGAAGCCACCATACTCAATCCTTATCTTCTTAATTTTCAGAAGGGTGCCGAAGCCTCACCCAACCTATCTCCGATTTGCCTGCACCACCTGATCGGAACGCTTCGAAGCCACAGCTTCCGGGTGATGTCCTGTTCCGCCACCTGGTGGCAGAATTAAGCGTTAACCTACTATACTTCGGTTACGCAGCAAGAGCGTAATTGTTGTTGCCAGTTACTTGTTTGACTGCCGGGATTAAAGTGCCGACCGACCGCTCACTGCATGCTTACAAACCTCTTCTACCCGCTGTCAAAGCCAAACAGCCCCGGTAGAACCCTAAACCGTGATGGTAAAGGGTGATTGTAAGACACAAAGATACCCAAAAGGTTTAACAGCCACAAAATATCCGCTTTATTTTTTATTGCTTCTCCTCAATGGAGTTTTTGCCCCTCAATACTGTCATTTTATGCATAAATAGCATCTCCAACCCGCAAAATTATCGTATTTTTGCAAAAACAATTACACATCGAAATCAACATCCGGAATCAAAATGAACAAGATTGTTGGGAAAGAATATTTCTCTGATAAGGTGGTGAAGTTTGAGGTAGAAGCACCGCTCATCGCCAGAAGCCGACGTGCAGGACACTTCGTCATCGTACGCGTGGGCAAGAAAGGGGAACGGGTCCCCTACACCATCGCCTCTGCCGACACCCAAAAAGGAACCATCACCCTGGTCATCCAACGTGTGGGCAAGTCGTCTGAAAAAGTGTGCCAACTGGAGGTGGGTGACTACATCACCGACATGGTAGGCCCCCTCGGCAAAGCCACCCACATTGAAACATTCGGTACGGTAGTCTGTGCCGGTGGCGGTGTGGGCGTCGCCCCCATGCTGCCCATCATTGAAGCGATGAAAGCGGCGGGCAACAAGGTGATCTCCGTACTGGGCGCCCGCTCCAAGGATCTGATCATCCTGGAGGATCAGGTGCGTGCCCATTCCGACGAGGTGATCATCATGACCGACGACGGCTCCTATGGTGAGAAGGGATTGATCACACAGGGCGTGGAGAAGGTGATCCTACGGGAGAAGGTAGACCTCTGCGTCACCATCGGCCCGGCCATCATGATGAAGTTCGTCTCGGAGCTCACAAGGAAGTATGAAGTACCCACCATAGCATCGCTCAACACCATCATGGTAGACGGTACCGGCATGTGCGGTGCCTGCCGCGTGACGGTGGGCGGCAAGACAAGATTCGTCTGCATCGACGGCCCCGAGTTCGATGCACACCAGGTCGATTTCGACGAGATGCTGATGCGCTTAAAGGCATATAATTAACACATTACAACAGTTCTCCAAAGCCATTCTTTAACAAGGAGCAGGCTACGGGAGAGTGAGACATGAACAGTATGAGCGAATATTTACAGGCCGAAAGGGCACAGGAGTGGCGTGAAACGTTGCGCAAATCGATGAAGAATAAGGATCGCACCAACCTCGAAAGGGTGAAGATGCCGGAGGTTGATCCGGAGGTGCGGAGTCACACCTACGATGAGGTGAACCTGGGACTGACTGTGGAGCTTGCCATAGGCGAGTCGCACCGTTGCCTCGACTGTGTGGATCCCACTTGCATCACCGGATGCCCCGTAGAGATCAACATCCCCAAGTTCATCAAGAACATCGAGCGGGGCGACTATCTGGAAGCGGCCCGCACACTCAAGGAGAGCAGTGCCCTGCCGGCAGTCTGCGGACGTGTATGCCCGCAGGAAAGACAGTGTGAAAGTCAATGTTTCTA
>JAAZLV010000090.1 GCA_012799155.1 Bacteroidales bacterium
AGTCAGAGGAGGATGTGGTGGATTTCATTGCCTCCTTTGCAACAAAAGGAGTAGCGTATGTCATCTGCACCGACATTTCCAAGGATGGCATGTTGCAAGGCCCTTCGCTGGAGCTCTACCGTGAGATTCTTTCCGGAAGCGATGTACGACTGATTGCCAGTGGTGGTATCACCTCCATGGCCGATCTGGAGAAATTACAGGCCATCGGTTGCGAGGGAGCCATCATCGGCAAGGCGATTTATGAAGGACATATCCAATTGAAAGAGCTGCAGTCGTTCATAACTCATGGTTCTTAGTTTATGTTTTGAGGTTCATTGTTCATTGTTGAAAATCGATAGCCGATAACTGTTTGCTGATAATTGAATACGAAAAAAAATGCTAAAAAAAAGAATCATTCCCTGCCTGGACATCAAGGAGGGACGTACGGTAAAAGGAGTCAACTTCGTAGGACTCCGTGATGCGGGCGATGCTGTAGAGCTGGCCCGCCGCTATGTGGAAGAGGGTGCCGACGAGCTTGTCTTCCTCGACATCACCGCCACGGTGGAGCAGAGAAAGACACTCACCTCGCTGGTGCGACGTGTGGCGGAGGAGATCAATATCCCATTCACGGTGGGTGGCGGCATTCGCACACTTGAAGATGCACAGGCGATCATTCGTGCAGGTGCCGACAAGGTGAGCCTTAACTCTTCGGCTGTTGATCGTCCCGAGCTACTGACTGAGATTGCAGAACAGTTCGGCAGCCAATGCGTAGTGCTGGCCATTGACACGAAACAGGAGGAGAATGGCGAGTGGATGGTCTATGTACATGGAGGGAGAACCCCTACCCCGCTGCATACGGTCGACTGGGCTATTGAGGGTGTAAGGCGTGGTGCCGGTGAGATACTGCTCACCTCGATGAATCACGACGGCATGAAACAGGGATTTGCCCTGGAGATCACAGAAGCAGTCTGCAATGCGGTTTCCGTACCGGTCATCGCTTCCGGTGGTGCCGGCAGCATGACACACTTTGCGGAGGTATTTACCAAGACAAAAGTAAGTGCGGCACTGGCTGCCAGCATCTTCCACTTTGGAGAGATACCCATACCCGAACTGAAGTCATATTTAAAAGAGATAGATATTCCAATACGATAATCAGTCGGTAGTAAGAGCCAATGGGCTGTTCTACCAACACAATGAGATAGATACAATGATTAATTTTGAAAAGTCCGCCGGACTGGTGCCAGTTATCATCCAACATGCAGGTACCTTGCAGGTGCTGATGCTGGGCTACATGAATGAAGAGGCACTTGAGAAGACCAAAAGCGAAGGGAAAGTCACCTTTTACAGCCGCAGCAAGCAACGGTTATGGACCAAGGGCGAGAGCTCAGGCAACTACCTTATCGTTGAGGAGATACTGACCGACTGCGACGACGATACCCTCCTGATCAAAGCCTACCCGGTAGGACCTACATGCCACACCGGCAGCACCTCCTGCTTTCGCGAGGAGACAGCCAAAGGGTTTGTCTACGACCTGGAAAAGGTGATTGAGCAGCGCATCACCGAGAATCCGGAAGGCTCCTATACCGCACGACTCTTTAGTCGCGGTGTCAACAAGGTGGCGCAGAAAGTGGGTGAAGAGGCTGTAGAACTGGTGATTGAGTCGAAAGATGATAATATCGACCTGTTCCAAAATGAAGCGGCCGACCTGCTCTATCACTATCTTATCCTGCTCAAGACCAAGAACCTAAAGCTAGAGGATATCGAAGCAGTCCTGAAGGAGAGACACAAGTAATCCGGAAAGTTTGAGGTTTGAAGTTCTTGGTTTAAGGTTCGATATTTGTTGGTTGCCTGGTTTGGTGGTTGCCTGGTTTTTGGTCTTAGCTTATAGTTTACTACAGCTGATCCACACTTTCTGACCATCGTTTAGGGTGGTGGCAAAGAGATAATTGTC
>JAAZLV010000091.1 GCA_012799155.1 Bacteroidales bacterium
ACCACTCCATATCCCACGACCACAAGCTCATCGAGCAACTCGGTCGATTCCTCCATCACCACATTGATGGTGTTGCGTCCACTGATGTTCACCTCAACCGTTTCATAGCCGATGGTAGAGAAGATGAGCACGCCATCGCTTGCCACATTGTTCAGTTCATATTCCCCGTCGAGACCGGTCATGGTCCCGTTGTAGGTTCCTTTCACCTGCACGGTTGCTCCTATCATCGGCTCACTGTCGGTGGCAGATGTGACTACACCTTTCACGGTTATCTGTGCGTGGGTGTAGAAGGAGACAAGTAACAGGCACAGTATGATTAATTGTTTTCTCATGTCGAATTTTGTGTTATAATTAGTTTGCCGGAATCATTTTGCCTCTGCCGAGGTGTGCATCGAAATAGAACCTGTAGCTGCCGGAGACCTGTACAACAGGCTTGGCCCAGTTGTCCATACCCTTCTTGCCGGTCCACTCGGGGTTCACCTTATCGCCGTAGTAGTCGAATTTCTCAGGATCGGCAGAGTTGTCGACACGCCAGGTGCAGTAGTTCCACCAGCCATCGCTGTGCCAGTTGTGGATGATGAAGTTCATCTGCTCGCCTGCTTCGAGCACCAACGGATCTTCCAGCCAGAAGCGGTGCGGATTTTGAGGATCCTGCACGAAGCGGGTGATGTCACCGGGACCGCTGGTGGTGTATCCGAAGTAGAATTCCTGCAACCATGAGCCACCGTCGAACCATGTATCGAGGCTGATGGAGCCATACACGTGCGGGATGGGATCGATTGCTTCTGATACAGGATAGGTGCTGATGCTGTAGTCGCCGCTCTGCACGTTGAAACGTATCAGGTAGTAGACACCGGCTTCATTGAGCACGATGGGCTGTGCTACCTCCGGATCATCGGTCAGCTTGCTGTTGTCGAGGGGATCGATGCCGAAGCTGATGGGCGAGAAGTCACTGCGCTGCGGGAGGAAGAAGATCTTCGTGCCGGCCGCAGCATTGTAGTAACGTGCTTCATATTCATATTCGCCTATATGGTCAATCAGCATGGGTACGCCAAACACGTCGCTGTTCAGCTGTTCTGCCGTCTCCACGTCGCTGAGCCACATCTTCGGGAAGTCGGGCATCTCGCTCACTGTGATCACGCTTGTGCGGGTGACACTGTGGTCGAACTTGTCGGTAGCCGTGATGGTGAGGTTATAGGTAGCAATCTCGGAGGGTACCACAATGGGGTCACTGTAATCGAGTCTGTTGCCGTTGGTGAAGGAGGTGATCTCCTTCAGGTAGTCCAGCTCGGGGATGGCGACTGTCACCGTTTCCAGTGCCTTGTCGTCGCTTACCGTGAACTTCACATTCAGACGCGTGGTCTCCTTGAGCAGAACAGTCATCTCGTCCGAGGGAGCAGCGTTGAACACGGGAGCAACGAAATCACCATCCATGGTGATGAGCAGATCCTGCGTCACTTCGCGTCCACCAACATCCACAACAGTCACCTGCACGGTGAAAGAGTCGCCAATCTCATCGGCATTGGTCTTGAAGCTGTAACTCAGGTCGTACGACTCGAGGGGCTTCTCGTAGATCTTGATGATGTCGATGGTCTTGTTTAGCTGCAACGGAGAGCACAACAGACGGATGGCAGCTATTCCGTCCTTGTCGGTAACCAACCCTTCGATTGTAAAGGTTCGTCCTGCTTCGGTCTGAATATGAGCCGAAGTGAGTGTGAGCGTGGGTGCTGCTCCGTCAACATCACCCCACTGGGGATCATCGTCGCTGCAAGCATTCCATCCGAAGAGGAAGAGTGCACTCAAACCCATGAGCAATAAAAATTGTCTTGTTTTCATTAAGAGTTTAATTGTAAAGGTTATTAATCAATTTTTTCAACTGTATCAGCTTGTGTTCACACAGTGCTGGACGGGATGCGATGCATTGCGTTGCAGTCCCGCCGATGTCCGGTAATACAGTGTGCAAATATAGAGATTACTATTGCTGGGGATGGACTGAAATTGCTCAAATAGGGACTGTTTTTCGTCATTAACACGTGCCACGCCTCTCCTTACAAACTGAAAACCTTTATATTAACATTTACAACGCAAAGAATCAGGTGCAGGAGTTGATGCTACTTAAATCTTTGCTATTTTTGCACCATGTACAGACTTCTCCTCACACTTATCACCTGCATCCTGTCGATGTCGCTTCATGCCGCACCCTTCTACATCAGCCGCATCACGACGGAAGAGGGCTTGTCGAACGGTTACATCATGGGTATCACCCAGGACAGGAACGGATTTATCTGGTTCGCTACCGAATCGGGACTGAACCGTTATGACGGCAGGCAGTTTCGCACCTATAAGAAAGAGAACTCACAGTCAACCACCACCTCCATCTCAGGCAACGAACTGAACCGTGTCTATGCCGACAGGTTTCAGGATATCATATGGATTGCTACACAACGAGATGGACTGAATGCTTTCAATACGATTACAGAGGAGTTTACCCATTACATTCACAACGATGAATCAACTACGAGTCTGATCACAAACGATGTGACAGACGTGACTAATTCTCACAACGGCAACCTGTGGGTGACAACCTACTGGCGGGGGTTCGACTACCTTGATATTGCGACAGGCTCTTTTACGCACTACCACACCGGAACACTACCAGAATTGGCAAGCGATAACATCTGGTCGGTCGCGGAAAACAGCAAGGGACTGCTCTTCCTGGGACATGTGAATGACGGGCTCACGATCTTTGATCCGGCGACGAAGAAAACCCGGAACTACAGGAACAACGAAGCTGATTCACGCAGCATCCCCGGCAACCAGGTGTACAAGGTCTTCATCGACAGAGATGACAACCTCTGGGTGGGCACTGACCGGGGACTGGCTCTCTTCCACCACGATAGCGAACAGTTCACCCGGTTCAGGCACAATCCCATGAACCTCGGCTCCCTCATCTCCAACAACGTCTATGACATCATGCAGGACAACACCGGACGCCTATGGATTGCCACCGAGAACGGAGGGGTGAGCATCCTCGATATGCATCAGGAATGGTTCTCTTCACCGGGCGATGTCACTTTCACAAACATCTACCCCGGCACCACCTACAACACCCTCTCGAACAAATCGGTGCGGAGCATCTTCCAGGATCACTTCGGCAATGTATGGATTGGCACCTACGGCGATGGTGTCAACTTCATCAGTTACCGCGACACACCCTTTCGTCTCATCAACAGACTCTCACCCGAGTATTCACTGAGCGATGACATCGTGATGGCAATCAGCAGCGACGAACAGGGACGTCTATGGGTGGGAACGGATAACAGCGGAATCGACCTGCTGCAGGAGAAGGATAAACAGCGCAACTTCAACACCGAAAACTCTGCGCTGACCGACAATGCCATCATTGCTGCCTTCAGAGACTCCCGTAACAACCTCTGGTTCGGATCCTACTCGGGAGATGTAACCCGCTGGAATGCATCAAACGGGAGACTGGAAGGAATGGGGAACCGCATTGCCAGTGATGTAAGATGTTTTGCCGAAAACGACCGCCGTGAGATACTCATCGGAAACGGAAAGGGGATAGAGATTTATGACCATACGGGCAATTGGGTGCGCAGTTATTCCAGAAGAGAAGGCACCTTGCGCGAGGATCAGGTGCGAAGCATCGTACTGGACAGCAACGCCAATATATGGGTGGGCTCCTTCGGTGACGGCCTCACCATCTACGACAGGGAGATGAACGAGCTGCGCCATTTCACCATCAACCAGCAGTTCCCCTCCAACAGGGTGAACCATATGATCCGCGACAACGATGGAAATATATGGATTGCGTCAGGCAACGGGCTGGTACTTTTCAAACCTGAGGGGAAAGGTGAGAAATTTGAGATATTGAACAGTGAACAGGGTCTCAACGACACGCATATCCGTGCAATCGCTGCCGACAAGAGAGGCAACGTCTGGGTGAGCACATTGAGCGGTATCAGCATGTTCAACAGAGAGAAACAACGTTTCTACAACTACGACAGCGCCTATGGTGTCCCCATGGGTGATTTCATGAGCGGCGCGGTAACCACAACAGCAGATGGCATGATTCATTTTGGCTCTCACTACGGGTTATGCTCGTTCCACCCCGAAGAAGTGACCTCTGAAATCAAACCTTCACCGGTGATCATTACCGACTTCTTTCTACACCGTGGCGATGAGATCAACGACAGCGAGTTGAGATTGCCCGTGATGCCGAAAATAAGACTCAGCCACAACGACAACTCGTTCAAGGTGGCTTTCGGAGTACCGGACAAATCGCTCAGCGACCTGATGGCATATTCATACAAACTCGAGGGACTGGATGAGCGTTGGTATGATACACACGGCGACAACAGCATCGTCTTCCGCAACCTGCCGCCGGGAGATTACACTCTTTATATCAGGGCAATGATACCCAATCAGGTATGGGAAGAGAACATGACACAAATGTCGATCAAGGTGAATCCTCCATTCTGGGCCACCTGGTGGGCAAAGCTCATCTACCTGCTGCTCACCGCTGTCGTGCTTCTGTTCATCATCCGATTCTACAAACAGAGGCTGCTGTTGGAAAACTCACTCATTCTGGAGAAACAGGATCACGACCGTGAGCAGCGTCTGAACACCGAGAGGATGCGATTCTTCACAAACATCACCCATGAGCTGCGCACCCCCCTTACTCTGATCCTCGGACCGTTGGGCGACCTGAGGGAAGATAAGTCACTCACGACAGCTCAAAACAAAAAAATCTCATTGATACAGAAAAGTGCTGACAGGCTGCTCAGCCAGATAAACACCATCCTTGAGTTTCGAAAAACAGAATCACAAAACAAACAGCTGGTTGTAAGGCATGCCAACCTGGAGACACTGATACGTGATGCCGGTTACAAGTACCATGAACTGAACAGTAACGAGAAGACCACCATTCATACTGTGATTGAAGAGGGTGATTACCACCTCTGGTTCGATCCGGAGATCGTCTCCACCATCGTGGAGAACCTGCTCTCGAACGCTATGAAGTTTTGTGATGAGGGATCGATTACCCTCAGCCTTTATCATGTGGAGGAAGCGGGCGTACCATTTACTGAGATTGCTGTGTCGGACACAGGCGTTGGCATTGATCCGGAAATCCTACCCAGGATTTTCGACCGCTATTACCGGGATAAACAGTACAATTATCGCATGGGAACGGGAATTGGTCTGGCACTGGTCCACAGTCTCGTGAAATTGCATGAGGGTGAGATCTTCGCCGAGAGCAAGCCGGGAAAGGGTTCCACCTTCCGTTTCAGACTTCGCAACGAGAACAGTTATCCGCATGCCGTTCATGAGAGTGAAACAGGTGACGAGCAACATCAAATGCTAAAACAGCAGCAGGAGACAGCGGTAAATGGTGAAGAGGAGAGATCAGCAGCAGGTGCCAGGCTGAAGATTTTAGTGGTGGAAGACAATATTGACATCCTGGAGTACATCGAAGAGTCCCTCTCTGAAAAGTATACCGTTTATACTGCTGCTGACGGTAAAAAGGGGTTGGAGAAAGCCCGTAGAGTGATGCCTGATTTGGTGATCAGTGACATCATGATGCCTGAGATGGATGGTGTGGAGATGATGAAACAAATGAAGGATGATCTGCGCACCAGCCATATACCCATCATCCTGCTCACGGCCAAAAGCTCCATTGAAGATCGAACAGAGGCATATGAGACTGGTGCCGAGTCGTTTATCACCAAGCCCTTTTCTGCGCGACTCCTGCACTCCCGCATATCCAACCTGCTGGAGACCAGACAACAGCTGATCGACAAGGTGAGACTCACTGCCAATATTGCCGACAAAGCTGAGATTCTGGCCACTTCGCTCAGTGCGCTCGACAGTGAATTCATACAAAAACTCGAGAAGGTGATCAATGCCCACCTGGAGAACGAAAAGCTGGAGGTGAACTTTATCGCCGACAAGATGAACATGAGCCACTCCACTCTCTACAGAAAGGTGAAGGTCATTACCGGCATGAGCGTGAACGGTTTGGTGCGGAAGCTACGTGTGCAAAGAGCCGAGAAGCTGTTGCTCACAGGTGAGCATACAATCTCTGCAGTATCGATGATGGTAGGTTTCAACAGCAATGCCAATTTCAGGAAATGCTTCAGGGAGGAGTTCGGTCTTGCACCCAGTGAATATCTGAAACAGATGAGCAAGACCGAGAAGAAGTGAACCGTACTGGATTCGAACCAGTGACCTCTGCCCTGTCAAGGCAGCGCTCTAAACCAGCTGAGCTAACGATTCGGGAGCACAAAAATAACAATTATTCCGATACATCCCGCATCATCGGAGCAGAAAAATCAATTAACAACAACCGATGTCAGAAATATCTTCCGCAGCATCCTGCTGGCTTGGCTCGTGCTGAAGCTCTACGATGAGCCGCTGCGCCGGTACCTCTCCAAACGGTTCAAATAGAATCCCGGCATAATGTGTGACAACTTGTGTCATACGCATCCATGATTTCGAAGACAATGGTCGCCTAATTGGCTATACAAAGGCAAGGAATCGGCCTCTGCCCCTCCAATAATTTTTGGAGGGGCTTGGGAGAGACATTGGAGAGGCATTGGAGGGGCACCAGCCCAGTCAATGCCGAATGGTTGCGAATAGGTTGTATATTATACAAATATAATTGCAGGACAAAAAACATTGAGTAAATTTGCTCATCATATTGAGTAAATTTACTTTTATGAAGGTAACTGGGTTTGAGGTGAAAAGCGGAATGAAAGCAGAAAATGCAGGAATGGCTGTTTTTGTGAAGTCATTCTCAAGCTGAAGTTGTCCAACTTTCTTGAAGAGAGCCTCTCTTTCCTTGTCATCCTCGGTTTTGGATGATCCTTTCTCAAAGACCTGATCCGCATGGGATAGAATCCCACTTGATAGATGAATGGGAGCGAACAAATTATTCCAATCTGACCTTTTTGTACTTTTTAAAGTTTGTGGCAAACAATAAAACATTTTCATTAACTTCGCATCAAAGTATAAATTTAACAACAATTGACACCGGTGTCGTTTTAGATACTACCAGAATATAAAAAGCAAATGAACAATTTTAAAGAAAAAGCCGATCTGATATGGCGGGTGGCTGATTTATTGAGGGGCGACTATAAGCAGTCGGACTACGGAAAAGTTATACTTCCCATGACCGTAATCAGGCGACTGGATTGTGTGCTTGAGCCAACAAAACAGAAGGTGTTAGATCATCTTCCGAAAGTTCAAACACTTAATGAGGTAATTGTAGAAAAGACCTTAAACAAAGTTGCCGGCTACAACTTCCATAATAGAAGTCCTTTTAATTTTGACAAGCTGATAGCCGATCCAAACAATATAGCTTTAAATTTAAGAGCATATATAAATGGCTTTTCTGCAAGCGCACGTGAAATACTCGAGTATTTCAACTTCGATGTGCAAATAGACCTAATGGATGACCCAAACACAGATCTTCTCTTCAGAGTTGTTAAATC
>JAAZLV010000092.1 GCA_012799155.1 Bacteroidales bacterium
CGTTTCGTTGAACGCTTCCGAGGGGGTGTGACCATTTGCACGCAACACCTCATACTGTGCCAACAGCAATCCCTGGATGGCACCCATCAGCGTACCACGTTCACCGGTCAGGTCGGAGTAGACCTCCCGCTTGAAGGTGGTCTCGAAGAGGTATCCCGATCCCACGCCGATGCCGAGTGATACCACCCGATCGTAGGCCTTGCCGGTAGCATCCTGGAAGATGGCATAGCTGGAATTGAGGCCACGTCCCTCGAGGAACATACGGCGAAGGCTGGTGCCCGATCCCTTGGGGGCCACCAGGATCACATCCACATCGGCGGGCGGCACGATGCCGGTACGCTCCTTGTAGGTGATTCCGAAGCCGTGGGAGAAGTAAAGTGCCTTGCCGGGCGTCAGGTGCTTCTTCACCGTGGGCCAGAGCGCAATCTGTGCCGCATCAGAAAGCAGGTATTGAATCACGGTGCCCTTCTCGCAGGCCTCTTCGATATCGAAGAGCGTCTCACCGGGGACCCATCCATCGGCCACTGCCTTGTCCCACGACTTGCTGTTCTTCCGTTGCCCCACGATCACGTTGAAGCCGTTGTCACGCAGGTTGAGCGACTGCCCCGGGCCCTGCACACCGTAACCGATCACTGCGATCGTCTCATCTTTCATCACCTGCTGAGCCTTGCTCAACGGAAACTCATCGCGGGTCACTACATTCTCTTCGACTCCGCCAAAATTCATTTTTGCCATATTATTTATCTGATCTTTGTGCCTCACCGGCCTCCTCTTACCGGGGAGTTTCCGGATTGGCGAGTTAATTTTATTGTATTGGTTGTCAGGGATCAGTTGTCAGTTTCATACTTGAACCATGAACCTCAAACTAAGAACCATGAACCATGAACTAAGAACATACTAACTTTTCAACTTATCCTGGTTGTCCTGTTCCCTCTTCGACAGCATATCGCTGAGCCGTTCCACCTTCGACTTGGTGATGGCGATGCGGCCCGAGCGGACGAACTGCAGCACACCAATTGTGTCGGCCAGTTCGTCAAAGAGTCCCTGCGTCTCCTCATAGTGTCCCGCCTTGAGGAACACCACACAATCGGTCGACACCTCAAGAATACGTACGTTGTACTTGCGCACGAGGTACTCGATGGAGCCATGCTCCAGCACCTTCTCGGTGGAGAGCTTGTAGAGCGCCAACTCCTGGTGCACCAGGTCCTCGTTGGTATTGTAGTATGCTTTCAGGATGTCCACCCGCTTGTCGATCAGCGGTATCAGCTTCTTGATCACCTCCTCGTTGTCGGAGAAGGTGGTGATGGTGAACTTGTGGATTCCCTTGATGGCCGAGGGAGAAACCGACAGTGTCTCGATGTTGAGTTGCCTCCGGGTGAAGATGGTTGTGATCTGGTTGAGCACCCCTACTGTGTTCTCCGAGAAAACGGTGATGGTATATAATGTCCTGTTTTCGCTCATCTTATTGTTTTATAAAAGTAATTCCAAAAACCTGTTTTTAATATCATTACTGCTGCTAGCTGGTCACTGCTTACTTACAGCTTATACCCATTTCCCAGCAGGATATTGGTGACACATCCCCCAGAGGGTATCATGGGATAGACCATTCCCTTGGTCTCCACCACCACCTCCAGCAGGTAGGCACCCTTGTGCGACAGCATCTCATCGATGGCACCGTCCAGTTCCTCACGTTCGGTCACCTTGCGCCCCC